>CAITYI010000191.1 GCA_903896585.1 uncultured bacterium | reverse complement strand
TACATTAAAGTCCTTGATTGCCAAACTCTGTAGATCAAGATCAAGCGGAACGTCGCGAACAAGTTCAGTGATCCGTCTATTGGTCAACACTTGGGCGACATGCTCTCGTAGAGATTCGCCCACCTTTCCGGTGATGAGATCAGCATGTTCAACAATCGACGCTAGATTCCCGTACTGGTTAATCCACTTCTCAGCTGTCTTCTCGCCAACGCCAGGTACACCGGGCAAATTATCGCTCGGATCTCCGCGCAAAGCTGCATAATCCGGGTATTGAGCAGGGGTTAGATTGTATTTCTCAGCTAGAGACTCAGGTGTCATGTGAGCAAGGTCTGAAACTCCTTTTCTGGGGTACAAAATTGTGGTGGTGGAACTGATCAGCGCAAATGAATCGCGGTCCCCCGTCACCACCTCGGTCACAAATTCCTCACTCGCCGCGCGAGTCACCAATGTGGCAATGACGTCGTCGGCTTCGAAGCCGTCACGCTCCAAAGTTGTAATGGACACGGCCGCTAAAACTTCCTTGATTAATTCAACTTGACCCTTGAATTCCTCTGGTGTTTTGGCGCGGGTGGATTTGTACTCGGGATAAATCTCCGTTCGAAAACTCTTCCGAGAAACATCAAATGCAACGGCAATGTGGGTTGGGTTGAACTCTTTCATGAGGTTAATGAGCATTGAAGTAAATCCGTACACGGCATTGGTGGGCACGCCGGTGGATGTCGTGAAATTTTCAGGAGGAAGTGCAAAGAATGCTCGGTACGCCATGGAGTGGCCGTCAATGAGCAGAAGTCTCTTGGGTGCCACACCGTGATCTTAGAGCGTTTCGATATGCCCTCGATGGATCACTGGTCTACGCTGCAGCCCCATGACAGTTACCGACGTTACTGAGAATCTAAAAGAAATTGGTATGGGAGCCCTTGGGGAGCGCATGGGTCTCGAATACCTCTCCGCCACTATTGACGAACAGGGTTACGCAACTGTGACGGCGAGTATGCCGGTCGAAGGAAATACTCAGCCCTATGGACTTCTCCACGGTGGTGCTAATGCGGTGCTCGCCGAATCCATTGGATCGGTGGCTTCAGGGATAACCGCCCACACAATGTTCGGCGACGGACATATTGTGGTGGGTATTGATTTGAACTGCACCCACCATAAATCAGCACGTTCCGGACTTGTCGTGGGCGTGGCGAGGATCATTTCGGCCGGAAAAACAATTATTTCCTCCCAGATTGAGATCAAAGACATGGATAGCCGCTTAATCTGCACTGCTCGACTCACGTGTGTTGTTCGAGCTGTTCCCTAACAGCCATTGCTAGAAAAAGAAACAATTTGTGAGAAATAGGAACAAAGCCGTAACGATCTGTTTTTTCTCATGAAATATGTTCCCTTGTCGGCCAAAACTAGATAGGTTCTAGCGACTCATGAATTCTGGTTAAACCTTGGAGGTACAACCCGGTGCTGAAAAGCCTCAAAAATGCCATAGGGATTGCCATATTGGCGCTAGTGGCCTTGATGACCGTCGGAGGTTTCTCTCCCGCCCATGCTGCCGATACCAACATCAATGGGGTGCTGACTACCCCAGCGGGGGTAACCGTTGAGGGTGTTGTGATCTCGGTCACATCGGAGGACGGATTTTCCGGAACTGCCACAACGGGTCCCGACGGTTCATTCGTCATTGACCTACCGGCGGGTGGCACTTACACCGTCGAGATCGACACCGCGACTTTCCCCGAGGGAATCACGCTCGCTCGCGAAGATGACCTCTCCCGCTCGCTTCTCGTACTTGGTGGGCCTAAAAAGTTGCTTATCCCGTTGGCCGAGGGTGGTGATTCCGGCGGAATTGGCACCACCACGGGCATCACCGCAGATTTAGTGATCCAGTTGTTTTTTGACGGGATTCTCTATGGACTCCTGATCGCATTGGGTGCGGTCGGCCTCAACCTGGTTTTCGGGACCACCGGTCTCACGAATTTTTCCCATGGGGAGCTGCTGACACTGGGCGCCTTTACCGCGCTGGCCTTCAATCAGGCAGGACTCAACATAATCTTTGCGGCTCCTATTGCGATCGTTTTTGCCGCCTTCGCCTTTGGCTGGGGGCAGAACAAGATTTTGTGGCGCCCCCTGCGCAAGCGCAAGACCGGCCTTATTGCCGCCATGATCGTGAGCATCGGTCTGGCAATTGTTCTTCGGTACAGCATTGCACTTATTTTCGGTTCAGGGCCGCAGACCTACCTCCAGTTCGCTGGCCAAGAAGGAATCGAAATTGGTCCGTTCAACACCACACCTAAAGCGCTTATTTTGGGAGCCCTTGCTGCGGTGGCCCTTGCAATAACCGTTATTTGGCTTCAGCGCTCCAGAATTGGTAAGGCCACGCGGGCTGTATCGGACAACCCGGCCCTGGCATCGGCCACGGGGATTGACGTCGAGCGGGTCATAGCCGTTGTGTGGATCGTGGGAGCTGGATTAGCCGCATTTGCCGGTATCTACCTCGGCATGACCCAAAACTCCATTTGGAACATGGGACAGCGGATCCTTCTTGTGCTGTTCGCGGCCGTGATTCTTGGTGGACTCGGAACGATCTACGGCGCCATTGTGGGAGCCCTGGTCGTGGGCGTGTTCATCAATATGACCACCTTGTTCATTCCGACCGAGATGAAAACCGTTGGTGCGCTCTTCCTCATGATCATCATTCTGTTGGTGAGGCCTCAAGGCTTATTGGGGCGCAAGGAGAGGGTGGGTTAACCATGGATTTTTCCATCATCCTCTCGCAAACTCTGACACAGGCAATCGGCATTACCGCCATCATTTACTGCCTTGCCGCGATTGGACTGAACGTCCAATTC
>CAITYI010000190.1 GCA_903896585.1 uncultured bacterium | reverse complement strand
TCCGATCCACCAACGGTAGCGACTTCAGTCCGCGATCCATGTGCCACTGCAGGAAGGCCGACACCATGCCACTTGCCTCACCACGAGTCCTCGACTCACTCTGATCCGCGATCAGCCAATCACCCGAGAGCAGAGCACCCAAGAGTGTGACCGCCTCACTTGTGGGAGCCGCAGCTCCCGGCATGCGACATCGCTCACACACCATGCCACCGAGAGCAATGGCAAATGCGCGGTGTGGACCTGGTTCCCCACACTGGGCACAATCAGCAAAAGACGGCGACCAGCCGGCAACGGCCAGTGAGCGCAACAGATAACTATCCAGGATTAGACGCGGGTCGTGTTCACCACCGGATAGTGAACGCAGGCCGGACACGAGCAATGCGAACTGCGGTACGGCGGGCTCCCGTTCTTCGGGGGTTAAGCGCTCGGCGGTCTCCAACATGGCAGTACCCGAAGTCCAGGCCACATAATCCGCAGAGAGTGGCGCACCCATGGCCGAAATTGTTTCGACCTGAGTGACGCTGTCCAATGACTTACCCGTGTACATCTGAATATCGACGTGCGCGAATGGCTCCAGACGGCCGCCAATACGACTTGATGTTTTACGAACGCCTCGCGCTACGGCCCTGATCCGGCCATATTGACGAGTGAGAAGTGTGACAATGCGATCGGATTCACCGAGCTTCTGCGTACGCAGAACAATTGCTTCATCTCGGTAAACTGGCACGCTACATTCTAGGCGGGAAATCTGTTATTGACCGTGAACCGCACGCCAGGATGCTAGATGGGCACCATTGCGGACCAATCCGAACCCAGCTACTCCACGTAATATCGCATTTGTTGCCCTGGGCGCAGTATCTGTTGGTGCCGCGCTGTTCGGTCCGATTGGGGCCATTTTTGGAATACCTTTGACCGCCATCATCATTTTGGTATTGCGGTATTCGAGGCAAATGGACGCCGTAATGAACTACCCCCGGAAGTCGAAGATCGAACTCAGGTACGGCGGCGAAGGCGACCTGTTGAAGTGATTCGGGAAATGCGAACTTCAGAAACCGAGACGCCGTAACTGCTTGGGATCACGTTGCCAATCCTTGGCCACTTTCACCCGTAGATCCAAGTACACCGCAACACCTAAGTACTTCTCAATCTCCGCTCGAGCTTCTGTTCCCACAGTTCGTAATCGCGATCCCTTTTTTCCAATCACAATTGCTTTTTGACTGTCTCGCTCCACAAAAATATTGGCGTGAATATCCGACATTGGTCGGTCAGCGGGTCGACCTTCACGCGGTGTGATTTCTTCCACCACCACGGCAATTGAGTGCGGTAGTTCGTCTTGAACTCCCCGCAATGCGGCCTCACGAATCAATTCGGCCACAAAAATTTCGGCAGGTTCATCTGCCGAGGAATCATCGGGAAAAAGAGTAGGGCCTTCGGGTAGACCGTTGATCAATTCACGAACGAGGATATCCACCTGTTCATTGCGGACAGCCGAAACCGGAATGATCGCTGTCCAATCGATTTCTAAACTTGTGCCCAATTCAGCGACGGCCATGAGTTGCGTTGCGAGTTGATCAGGATTGACCGTATCGATCTTTGTCACAATGGCGTAGAGATTCTTTTTAGGTAGTTGAGCAATCGCACTCGCAATAAACCGATCACCGGGACCAATCGATTCATTGGCCGGGATACACAGAGCAATGGAGTCCACATTTCCCCAGGTGTCTTTGACTTCGTCATTGAGTCGCTCACCGAGGAGGGTTCTGGGTCGGTGCATGCCGGGTGTGTCCACCAAAATCAATTGCCCCTCCGGACGATTAACAATTCCACGAATTGTTCTCCTTGTGGTTTGTGGCCGATCAGAGGTGATGGCCACCTTCGTACCCATAACGGCATTGAGCAATGTTGACTTACCCGCATTAGGGCGTCCCACAACGGCCGCGAACCCACTTCTAAACATTTGTTCGCTCCTCTACATTGGCCTTCGCGGTTGAAGTTGATGCTCGCGCCAAAAGTGCAAGCGCCAACAAAATCAAAATGCAGCCAACCCAACCCAATGTACTGAGGCTTTCATCGAGTAGCCACACTGCCAAAATTGTGGCCACAAGGGGTTCGCCCAAATTCAAAGTAGCAATTGTTCCAGGCATGAGGCTCTTCAAACCCAATCCAAAAAGGACATAGGCGAGTGTGGTCACAAATAATCCAAGCCACAGAATGAGAACGATCCCTGATGCTGTGGTGAACCAGGTACCACCGGTAATGATGAATGGAATGAGCAGGATCGCGCCAATAGAGAAAGATGCGGCTAGTACGTGATTTGGATTCTTGCCCTGCTGGGTGAGCTTTGTTCCCACATTTGTCATGACGGCGTAACTGGCTGCCGCCGCAAGGCCTGCCAAAACACCACCGACATTGATGCTGCCGCTGGCAGGGGTACCCACGAGTAGGAAAACTCCACCAATTCCAATAACCGTTGAAATCCACCAGATACTCGACGGACGTCCGGCACCCCAGACCCAACCGAGGAGACCGGCGAACCACGGGGCCGCTGAAATAGTCACCAGGGTTCCCAGAGCAACCCCCGCGAGATTGGCACTGAGAAAGAAGAAAAATTGAAAGGCACCAACGGAGAGGCCCATCAGCCAAATCAAGGGAATGCGGAACATGAAAGCGAATGCCCACCCCCGAGTGACCACAATCAGCCCAATTGCCCCGACAAGCAGCCGCCAGCCGGCAACCGACTGAGGGGATGCATCCGGAACGAGCAGTGTCGCTGCGGTTGCCGAAGTTCCAAAAAGTGCGGCGGCGCCGAGTACGGCCAGTGCCGCGAAATTGGCCCCCGACAAATTGGCCTTAGCCGGTGGCATTCTCGTCCTGGTGCTCTTCCCCTACTTCGATGACAACTGGTATGGCGCGCACGAATCCAATTCGGTTACGCCGGCTAGAACCGTGTTCAGCGATCAGCGTCCATCCGTCTACATCAATTGTCGATTGAGCAATAGGCACTCGACCGAGTTTTTTAGCCATCAGGCCAACTACCGAATCAACCCCTTCCTCTTCAGAGTCAATGTCCACATCAATGAGATCGGCGAAATCGTCAATATTCATGCGCGCCATGACTCGGTAACCACCCTCGGGGAGTTCTTCTACTTCAGGTGCCACATTGTCGTATTCGTCCGCGATCTCCCCCACGATTTCTTCCAGGATGTCCTCAATGGTGATCAATCCCGCCGTGCCACCGTATTCATCTACCACAATCGCCATGTGTACTCGAGCGGCTTGCATGTCCCGCAGAAGTTCATCGACCTGCTTACTATCAGGAACAAAATATGGGGTGCGCATTAGATCTTCAACCGATTCCTGCTGTTCGGCTTCCCGATACTCAAAAACTCTTTTGACAATATCTTTAAGGTAAATCACTCCCACAACATCGTCTGAGTTTTCGCCAATAACTGGAATACGGGAAAAAGTTGACCGCAGACCCAGTGATAATGCTTGACGCAGGGTTTTGTTTCTTTCAATGAACACCATGTCTGTGCGCGGAACCATAACTTCGCGGGCAAAAGTATCACTCAATTCGAATACCGAGTGAATCATTTGACGCTCGTCATCTTCAATGAGGGAATCGGCCCCTGCGATATCCACTAGCTCGCGTAAATCCGCCTCCGTGTCGAATGGTCCCTCGCGGAAACCTTTACCAGGAGTGAGTGCATTGCCAATCAGAATCAACAAGGTCGTGACTGGTCCGAGAATCGCAGCGAAGAAGCGGGCGGGTCCGGCGGAGACAAGTGCAATTTTGTCCGCGTGAATACGCCCCAATGTTCTGGGAGCAACCCCAAGTCCAACATAGGAAATCACCACCAAAGCCAAACTCACCAATATGAACGCCAGGATAAATGACCAATTGTGATCGGATCGGAGCCAATTAATGTAGCTAAAACCAATGAGAACAAATGCACTGACACTGGCGGCAGTAGAAAGGAAAAGAAGCACGTTGACATAGCGGGCGCGGTCTTCCAACAGGTACAACAATCTGTTCGACCGCAAACTTGGCTTCAGATCCTCAACGCGAGCACGCGATACCCGAGCAATTGCCGTTTCAGCACTGATCAATAAACCAGCAACAATGAGAAGAACGATGGCAATCAACGTGACCGATATCAATTCGTTCCTTCCCGATTATTAGAGGTGAGCCAGTCTGATAGAAGGGTGTCCTGCAAGGCAAACATACGGGCATGGTCAGCTGGTTCCTGGTGATCCATCCCGAGAAGATGCAAAATGCCATGGGTTACCAGGAATTCACTCTCCTGTTGCAGGGTCCGGCCACTTTCCAGCATTTGGGGGCCAAGAAATTCCGGGCAAATCACAATATCTCCCAGGATCCCCGGGCCGGAGATTTCACCCGCCGCGGGCAGGGTGAGTTCATCGATGGGAAAAGACAGGACATCGGTGGGCCCCGGTTCCTGCATCCAGTCCTCATGCAAGGTAGTCATGCGATCTGTGTCAATAAATGTGACCGCAATAACTGAATCCGGATGAATCCCCAAAGCCACCAGGTGATGTTCGATGAGGGCATCGATCGATCGAAGATCGACAGCTGCACCGGTCTCGTTGAGCACTTCACGGTGGGGCATGGTCAGGACTTTGGTCCGGGTTCCATTTTTGTGTCATAACGTTCATAGGCAGCGACAATGTCACCCACTAATCGGTGGCGTACAACATCGTTTTGATTCAGGCGCACGAATGCGACATCGTTGAGGCCCTCAAGAATTTCAGAAACGATTCTCAATCCACTTGTGGTTCCACTCGGTAGATCCACTTGAGTGACATCGCCGGTGACCACCATGGTTGAACCAAACCCCAAGCGCGTGAGAAACATTTTCATTTGTTGGGCTGTTGTGTTCTGAGCTTCGTCGAGAATAATGAATGCGTCGTTGAGGGTTCGTCCGCGCATGTATGCCAATGGGGCCACCTCAATTGTCCCGCTGGTAATTAACCTCGGTATGGAATCCGGATCAATCATGTCGTGGAGTGCATCGTAGAGCGGACGTAAATATGGATCAATTTTCTCTGACAAAGTACCAGGCAGAAACCCAAGCCGCTCCCCAGCTTCAACGGCGGGACGAGTGAGAACAATGCGGTTAATCTGTTTTGCTTGTAAAGCCTGGACCGCTTTAGCCACCGCCAAGTAGGTCTTGCCCGTTCCTGCCGGGCCAATGCCAAAAACAACCGTGTTGTTGTCGATTGCTTCAACATATTTCTTTTGATTGAGTGTCTTAGCGCGAATTGTTTTTCCGCGATTGCTCAAGATATTGGTGGTCAGCAACTCTGAGGGACGAGTCCCGGACTTCATCAGGGAAATAGATCTCTCCACCGAATCCCGGGTGAGAGCTTGACCGGTGCGCAACACTGTCAACATTTCAGCAATGAGAGTGTCCACGGTATCGATCTCGGGTGATTCACCTTCCAAAATGACTTGGTTGCCGCGGACCAAAATATCGATGTCCGGGAATGAACTCTCCACCACCTGCAGGTATTCGTCTGATGCACCAAGGAGGGCAACCATGGGTTGTGAAGCTGGGATCTCAATGATTGTTCGGGTCATCCGGGTGGCCAATTCAAATCGCGACCACCTAAAACATGGCCGTGCGCATGGAACACGCTCTGTCCGGCATCAGCACCGGTATTAAACACCAGCCGATAGTCGGTGAGCCCCGCCTCCCGAGCGACCTGCTCGGTCACGGCAACAAGTCCGCCGGCAAGTTCAGGATTTGCTGCACCTAACGCGGCAATACTCTGATGATGCTCTACGGGAATGACCAAAATGTGTACCGGAGCCTGTGGGTTGATGTCGTGGAAAGCCACGTAGTCAGGCGTGCGCAGCACAATATCGGCCGGGATATCGCCGGCAGATATTGAGCAGAACAAACAGTCGGTCATCGGTTCATCCTTTCACTACACCAGATGGATGGCCATTCCACTCCCCTGCAGTGGTGAACAAATAGGTCAGGCCAACAACTCCTGCGGTTGCAGACCGCAAAACAGTGTTCCCAAGGGTCAGAGAGTGCACGTTTGTAGCGTTCCGAAAAGCTTCTCGTTCCGCGTCACTTATTCCGCCTTCAGGTCCAATCACCATGAGCACGGTTCCCGAAGTCAATGTCACCCCCGGCGCTCCACCCACCGGATCCCGCTCTTCGAGCAACACCACCTGATCAAAATGATCACTTATGGATGCGAGTCGAGCCCCCACCACAAGTGGCTCAACTGATGGAACAAATGAGCGACGGGATTGTTCGGTAGCAGCCCGGACCACATTGGTCCATTTTTGGTGGTTGCGCTCGGATTTCTCTTTATTCCATGAAACCACACTGTGATCGGCTTGCCAAGGAACAAACGACATGGCACCAACTTCGGTCATCATTTCCACCGCGCGTTCTAATCGATCACCCTTGATTAATGCTTGGGCAACCGTGATCTGAAGGCGTGGGGCAGGTTCCTGAACAATTCCCAAAACCTGAAAAATGCCATCGGGTGAAACCTGACCCGAATACCGGGTACCTCGGCCGTCCACTACGTGAATGGTTTCGGATTCCTTAATGCGAGTCACGCGAATGTGATGTGCGGTGGATGCATCCAATGCAATGGTGGAGCCGATTGCAGCTCCGCTGAATAGTGCCGGCTCAGTCAGAAAGGTTGGGGTACTCACTTGGAAGAAAATGCCTCTTTGAGGCGACTAAACAGGCCAGCAGAATCAGCCCGGTTCACAACCTGATTCGGCTTTTCACTGCGTATCTCAGCTAACTGCTGCAGCAGGGTTTCTTGGTCAGGTGTCAATTTGCGTGGAGTTTCAACGTTCACGTGAACAAATAGATCGCCACGACTACCGCTTCGGAGTCGAGTTGCGCCCTTACCTTTCAGAGTGATCACGAACCCGGATTGTGTTCCCGCCGCGATTCCGACGTCTTCAGGACCGTCGAGTGTTTCAATGCGAATAGAGCTACCCAATGCTGCCGAAGTCATGGGGATTGTGATCGCACAATGGAGTTCATCGCCTTGGCGCTCAAATATTTCATGGCCCTGAACCACAATCTCGATATAGAGATCCCCCGTCGGTCCACCATTGAGTCCTGCCTCACCCTCGCCTTGCAACTGAATACGGGTTCCCGTGTCAACACCTGCCGGGATGGCAATGCTCAACGTGCGGCGATGCCGCACCCGTCCCTGCCCCGAGCACTCCACACATGGGTGCGGGATCGTGGTGCCAAAACCTTGGCAGGCGGGGCAGGGCCGCGAGGTCATGACCTGTCCCAGGAATGATTGCTGCACCGACTGGATCTCACCGCGCCCCTTGCACATGGCGCAGTTCGC
>CAITYI010000189.1 GCA_903896585.1 uncultured bacterium | reverse complement strand
TCGTGAACTTCCTCAATTGATTATCAGCAAATTAGCCGTGGGTCCGCTCTCGAATAACACTTATCTTTTACGTTGCCGGGCGACCGGGGCTCAGATACTCATCGATGCCGCAAATCAATCAGATGAAATCTTGACCCTTATTGGTTCCGAGTCACTCACCCTCATCCTCACAACCCACTCGCATCCAGATCATTGGCAGGCATTGTCCGAGATTGTCCAGGTTACTGGCGCAGAGACCGGTGCACCCACTGCCGATGCCCAAAGTATTGATGCCGGTACTGATCGAGAACTTCACCACGGCGAGATTGTAGTTTTTGGTGACTGTGCACTTGAAGTAATCACGGTGGGGGGCCACACGGCGGGCTGCAGTATGTATCTCTATCGAGACCCATTTGGCCATGAGCACTTGTTTAGCGGCGATGCACTTTTCCCCGGCGGATTAGGCAAGACCAACTCTCAGGAAGACTTTAAGACCTTGTTTCACGGAGTGCAAACACACGTCTTCGACCGATTATCAGACCTGACCTGGATATATCCCGGCCACGGAGACGACACAACACTGGGCACAGAGCGCCCACAGCTTCGCGAATGGGAATCCCGCGGCTGGTGAAGGGCTATCGCTTTTCTTCAGGCTCTTTATCGGTGATGCGACCTGCGTGACCCCGTGCGGTTGGGTCAAGGCGGACTTTTATCGCAGAGCCAATGAACACTGCTACGAGAACTAAGCCGATAAAGGCCAGGCTTACATTTGTAGAGATCTTTGGAATTTCAGTATTGAGCTCGTGCAGATAAGTCAAAACCAACTTGAATCCGATGAAAATCAAAATGATGGAAAGACCTAAGGAAAGGTAGACCAGCCTGTCCAAGAGGCCCCTTAACAGAAAGTACAAGGCTCGCAAACCAAGAAGCGCGAAGGCATTCGCGGCAAAGACCAGATACGGCTCTTGAGTTACTCCAAAAGTGGCTGGGATCGAATCCAGCGCAAACAATAAATCTGTGCTGCCGATTGCAAACATCACGAGAAGGAGTGGGGTAGCAATCCTCCTCCCATTCTCAACCGTGAAGATTTTGGTACCGTCATAATTATTTGAGATTGCAATCTTTTTCCGAACCACCCGAACCATAAAATTGTCTTCAGGATCAGGGTCTTCGTTTCGGTGCCGCATGAGCTGGATGCCGGTCCAAATGAGTATTGCTCCGAATACGACAAATGTAAAACTAAAGGCTGCCAGTGCAGCAGCACCAATGGCTATGAATATTGCGCGCAGCACAAGGGCCAGTGCCACGCCCACGAGCAAGACCCTTTGGTGCAAATTATTTGGCACAGCAAATTGAGTCAAAATAATGATAAATACAAAAAGGTTGTCGACACTTAGTGACTTTTCTACCAGGTAGGCGGCGAAGTATTCTGAGCCCATTTGTGAGCCTTGCCACGACCAAATGAAGATACCAAACGCAATCGCGATAGCGATATAAAACAGAGAGCCAAGTAGGGCTTCCTTAAACTCGACATCGTGGGGTTTGCGAGTAATGGCAATGAAGTCAACAGCAATCAAGAGGAGGATTCCTCCAACCGTCGCAGCCCAAAGTCCGAGTGATACGTCCATTACCTATTGGCCCTCTTTCATTGATCTCAGGCTTGCCCTGCAGTTTGCATTCCTCGGAACTCACGCTTGAGATCCGAGATTTCATCTCGCAGACGAGCTGCGAGTTCGAACTGTAGTTCACCGGCCGCCACATGCATCTGATCGGTCAGCTCTTGAATGAGTGTCGCAAGATCTACCCCGGCAGGGGTTCTGGCCTTCTTGATGGATGCAGACTCAAGTAGCGTCTGAGTATCCGCATCCTCACGGGATAGCAGGTCGGTAATGTCCGCAATCTTCTTTCTCAGGGGCTGCGGATCAACCCCGTGCGCTAAGTTATACGCCACCTGTTTCGCGCGTCGGCGATTGGTTTCATCGATTGCCTTAGCCATGGAGGGTGTAATTTTGTCTGCATACATATGCACTTGTCCATCGACATTGCGCGCCGCTCGCCCAATTGTCTGAATGAGCGATGTACCCGAACGAAGAAACCCCTCCTTGTCTGCGTCAAGAATCGCTACTAGGGACACTTCTGGCAGATCCAGTCCCTCGCGCAATAGATTGATACCTACAAGGACATCGAAAACACCCGAGCGGAGCTCTCGAAGGAGTTCGACCCGCCGGAGTGTATCCACCTCAGAGTGTAGGTATTGGACACGGATTCCATGCTCAAGTAGGTAATCGGTGAGATCTTCAGACATTCGCTTGGTCAATGTTGTCACCAAAACGCGCTCGCCCTTCGCAGACCTCACTCGAATCTCATGTATCAGGTCATCTACTTGGCCCTTTGTTGGCTTTATGACTATTTCGGGGTCGACCAAACCGGTGGGTCGAATAACCTGCTCAACCACCTCGCCCTGGACCTGCTTCAGTTCGTATGGACCCGGTGTCGCCGACAAATAAACAACTTGTCCAATTCGCTCCTCGAATTCACTCCAGCGCAGTGGACGATTGTCCATTGCGCTGGGCAGTCTAAATCCGTGCTCAACCAAAGTTCGCTTTCGACTGGCGTCACCCTCAAACATTGCGCCAATCTGAGGAACACTTACGTGGGATTCATCGATAACAAGCAGAAAATCCTCGGGGAAATAATCGATGAGGCAATTGGGTGCACTCCCCGGTTCTCGACCGTCAATAAATCGACTGTAATTTTCAATGCCGGAGCAGAATCCAACCTGTTGCATCATTTCAATATCGAAGGCCGTCCGCATTTTGATTCGTTGAGCCTCTAAGAGCTTGCCCTGGGCCTCCAACTCGGATACCCGCTGCTCCAACTCCAATTGAATTTCACCAATTGCCCGAGACATGCGTTCTGGTCCAGCGACATAGTGAGTTGCCGGGAAAATATATTGCTCAGAATCTTCAGTAATTATCTCGCCGGTTAATGGGTGCAAGGTCATGATTCGTTCGATTTCATCCCCAAACATTTCGATTCGAATTGGGTGTTCTTCATAAACCGGAAATACTTCAATCGTGTCGCCCCTCACCCTGAATGTTCCACGTGTGAAAGCAATGTCATTTCGGGTGTACTGAATTCCCACAAGTGATCGCAGGATTTTGTCTCGAGGATATTGTTCGCCGACCCGAAGTCGGATCATTCTGTCGACATATTCCTGTGGCGTTCCTAAACCGTAGATGGCCGACACAGTCGCCACCACGATGACATCTCGGCGAGTCAGCAAACTATTCGTTGCTGAGTGACGGAGTCGCTCAACTTCTTCATTAATTGTTGAATCTTTCTCAATGAATGTGTCTGTTTGAGGCACATAAGCTTCGGGCTGGTAATAGTCGTAATAGGAGACAAAATACTCAACCGCATTGTTCGGTAAAAGTTCACGAAATTCTGTAGCCAACTGCGCTGCAAGAGTCTTATTGGGTGCCATGACCAGCGTTGGGCGTTGTAGCTTTTCCACGAGCCATGCCGTTGTGGCACTTTTACCCGTTCCTGTTGCCCCTAATAGAACGGAATGTTTTTCGCCGCGTTCAATTCGTTGGGCGAGTTCCACAATCGCACTCGGTTGATCCCCCGCAGGTTGAAAATCCGATATCACTTCAAACGGCGCGACCGTCCTCTGAAGATCGGTTACAGGTCTGGCCATTAGCTAAGCGTACGGCGCGTTGACTGATGTGCCGCATCCAGAATCAGTGCCCAAACCGATTTACATTGAGAGTACAGATCCTCTAGTGAACCTTGGTTGGTAATAATGAAATCAGCAGCTTCATTCCTGACTGAATCCGGCGATTGCTGAGCAATTCGCTGCTGGATGTCCGCAAGGGACATTGACCGAGATGCGGTCAAACGGCTGATCCTTTGCTCCAGCGGTGCGGTTACCACCACGACCAAATCACAGAGGTTCTCCGAGCCAGTTTCAATAAGGAGTGGCATGTCATAGACCACGATCACATCGTCAGGTTGTTCTTTAATCCGCGAAAGTGCCATCTCGCGAATTTTCTGGTGCATGATCGAATTGAGAGTTTCTGTCAAGTCCCGGGAAGCGAAGGCTCGTTCGGCCAATAGCGATCTGTTCAGCTGACCCTGTGAATTCAGAATATCGGTCCCAAAAGCTTGAGCCAATTCATCGAGCACGGGGGAACCACTTTGGGTGAGTTCGCGGGAAATATCGTCGGCATCAATCACCGTG
>CAITYI010000188.1 GCA_903896585.1 uncultured bacterium | reverse complement strand
TCATCGTGATCCTGGTCGGTTCGTTCCGCGACAAAGAAGGTCGATTGCTGCTCAACTGGTCGTGATCCGCTGGGATTAAGTTGCTGACGGGGCGTAACCTGAGCACATGAGTAATCAGGATCCCGAAGGGAACAACCAAGATCCAGCTGCGCCGTCCCAATCATCATCGGAATCAATATGGGGTGAATCGAGTCCGATGGCTGCGCCGACGGTTGTGGTGGCAACTGGGCCGGTGACCTCTTCGAGTGCGATTGTTGCCCTGGTTCTTAGCATCTTGGCCTGGCCCGTTTGCCCGGTGATCTTTGCCATTATTGCCTTGGTCTTTGCCAGTAAGGCGGACAAAGAGATTATTCCCAGCCAGGGTCGAATTGGGGGTTCGGCTTTCGTATTGGCGGCCAGAATCCTGTCCTGGATCAATATTGGACTGTTTGCCGCCCTCATGGTTTTAGGGCTACTGGCCCTGCTTTTTCTGACATTGGCAGGGGTTTCGAGCAACTAAATCCCATGAGGTACCCCCCAATGTGACCCCGCAAAGTGGGGGAGGGTAATCTTTCCCTTCGTGCCTGACCCCTCGGGCACTATCTCGTGGGTAGCGGTTAATTCTCGCTGCTCACGGTGCTAAATCACCGGAGATTTCCTACGAATTTTGGCAGTCTCGCGCCCTGAAAAAGGCGCGACACACCCGAGCGCGTGGGTCGTTCCCGGTTAACCGAAAACGAACGAGAAGGCAGGAGAGGCGCAACGTGCCTACCATCCAGCAGTTGGTCCGCAAGGGCCGGCAGGACAAGGTCTCTAAGAACAAGGCCCCGGCCCTCAAGGGCAGCCCACAGCGGCGCGGGGTCTGTACGCGCGTGTACACCACCACCCCCAAGAAGCCGAACTCCGCGCTTCGCAAGGTGGCTCGCGTCCGCTTGACCTCTCAGGTGGAAATCACCGCCTACATCCCAGGGGTGGGACACAACCTGCAGGAGCACTCCATTGTGCTCGTGCGTGGCGGTCGGGTGCGCGATCTTC
Source organism: uncultured bacterium (assembly GCA_903896585.1). Lineage (GTDB taxonomy): Bacteria > Actinomycetota > Actinomycetes > S36-B12 > S36-B12 > UBA4592. Next base: position 29,701 of record CAITYI010000188.1, on the reverse strand, counting down.
CCGGTGTTCGTTACAAAGTCATTCGTGGTGCCCTTGACGCTCAAGGCGTGAAGAACCGCAAGCAGGCACGGTCCCGCTACGGCGCGAAGAAGGAGAAGGCCTAATGCCTCGTAAGGGTCCAGCAGCCAAACGACCGATCGTGATCGATCCGGTGTACGGCGCACCACTTGTCACCCAGCTCATCAACAAGGTTCTCCTTGATGGCAAGCGTTCGGTGGCTGAGCGCACCGTCTACGGCGCCCTCGAAGGTTGCCGCGAGAAGTCCGGCACCGATCCGGTACAAACCCTCAAGCGGGCCCTCGACAATATTCGTCCCACCCTGGAAGTCCGTTCCCGCCGTGTTGGTGGTGCGACCTACCAGGTCCCCGTTGAAGTCAAGCCCAACCGCAGCACCACTTTGGCCCTGCGCTGGTTGATCGGGTACTCCCGTCAGCGCCGGGAAAAAACCATGACCGAGCGCCTCATGAATGAAATCCTGGACGCATCAAATGGTCTCGGTGCGAGCGTGAAGAAGCGCGAAGACACCCACAAGATGGCCGAATCCAACAAGGCTTTTGCGCACTACCGCTGGTAATCCTCAAAACACTTGAACACCCACTAAGAGATAAACGGAGAAAGTTGTGGCAACAGGAACCGCCCTCGACCTCGCCAAGGTCCGCAATATCGGGATCATGGCGCATATTGACGCGGGCAAAACCACTACAACGGAACGTATTCTTTTTTACACCGGTATCAACTACAAAATCGGTGAAGTCCACGAAGGCGCAGCCACCATGGACTGGATGGAACAAGAACAAGAACGCGGAATCACGATTACCTCTGCTGCCACCACCTGCGAGTGGAAGGGCAACACGATTAACATCATCGATACCCCTGGCCACGTCGACTTCACCGTCGAAGTAGAGCGGTCATTGCGGGTTCTTGACGGTGCCGTAACGGTTTTTGACGGTGTGGCCGGGGTTGAGCCACAGTCCGAGACCGTGTGGCGTCAAGCTGACCGCTACAGCGTGCCTCGCATGTGCTTCATCAATAAACTTGATCGCACCGGCGCAAACTTCTACATGTGTGTAGACATGATTGTCTCGCGCCTCAATGCGGTTCCCCTCGTACTTCAACTTCCGATCGGTAACGAGATCGACTTCATTGGGGTCGTTGATCTCATTGAAATGCGCGCTCTCACCTGGCGTGGCGAGACCGTGATCGGTGAGGACTACGAAATCGAAGAAATCCCAGCTGACATGGTGGAAAAGTCCAAGGAGTATCGGGAGAAGCTCATCGAAACTCTCGGTGAAGCAGACGACTTCATCATGGAGAAGTACCTCGATGGTTCGGAAATTTCAGTGGAGGAAATCAAGGCAGCCATTCGTCGTGCCACCCTCGCGGCAAAGCTCACCCCGGTACTGACCGGTTCGGCGTTCAAGAACAAGGGTGTTCAGCCCATGCTTGACGCCGTTGTTGCTTATCTCCCGTCGCCACTTGACATTGCGGCAATCGATGGCCACAAGATGGGCGACGAATCAGTCGAAATTTTGCGCCAACCAAGTGATAGCGAACCGTTCAGCGCACTGGCGTTCAAGATCATGACCGATCCCCACCTAGGAAAACTCACCTACGTGCGGGTGTACTCGGGACGCTTGCAAACCGGCACCCAGGTGCTCAACAGTGTCAAGGATCGCAAAGAGCGCATTGGCAAGATTTATCGAATGCACGCCAATAAGCGCGAAGAAATTGATTCAGTAGGTGCTGGCGACATTGTGGCCGTCATGGGCCTGAAGGACACCACGACCGGTGAGACCCTTTGCGATCCGGCCAGCCCGGTCGTACTGGAATCCATGTCCTTCCCCGATCCGGTAATTTCGGTGGCCATTGAGCCCAAGACCAAGAGCGACCAAGAGAAGCTCGGAACCGCAATTCAGCGTCTGGCCGAAGAGGATCCAACCTTCCGGGTCAGCTCCAATGAAGAAACCGGTCAGACCATCATTGAAGGCATGGGCGAACTGCACCTCGAGGTGCTCGTCGATCGCATGAAGCGTGAGTTCAAGGTGGAGGCCAATGTTGGCAAGCCACAGGTTGCTTACCGCGAAACTCTGACCAAGAAGGTCGACCGAGTTGACTACACCCACAAGAAGCAAACTGGTGGTTCCGGTCAGTTCGCCAAGGTACAGATTGCCGTCGAGCCGAACACCGAAGAAGGCGGCGGTTACCTCTTTGAAAACAAGGTGACCGGCGGACGCATTCCTCGCGAATACATTCCTTCAGTGGATGCAGGTGCCCAAGAGGCCATGCAGCATGGAGTTCTCGCCGGCTATCCCATGGTGGACGTCAAGGTCACCCTGCTCGACGGCGCCTATCACGACGTTGACTCATCTGAACTCGCTTTCAAAATCGCTGGATCCATGGCGTTCAAGGATGGTGCCCGCCAAGCCGGCCCCGCCCTCCTCGAGCCCATGATGGCCGTTGAAGTCACCACCCCTGAGGATTTCATGGGCGATGTCATCGGCGACTTGAACTCGCGTCGTGGACAGGTGCAGGCAATGGAAGAGCGCTCCGGTGCTCGCGTTGTCAAAGCTCTTGTTCCGCTCTCAGAAATGTTCGGCTACGTAGGTGACCTGCGCAGCCGGACCCAGGGGCGTGCGAGTTACAGCATGCAATTTGACTCCTATGCACAGGTTCCACAGAACGTGGCAACGGAGATCATTTCCAAAGCTCGCGGCGAATAACCGCGGATCAGTAGAAACACAATAAAAGAAAAAGAACCGATAACCGATCCGCGTTACGCCGGACGGCACAAGAAGAGGGAGTACGCAAGTGGCAAAGGCCAAGTTTGAGCGGAATAAGCCGCACATCAACATCGGCACCATTGGTCATATTGACCATGGCAAGACCACGTTGACTGCTGCTATCACAAAGGTGCTTCACGATCGTTACCCCGACGTCAACCCCTTCACCCCTTTCGACATGATCGATAAGGCCCCTGAAGAGCGTCAACGCGGTATCACGATCTCTATTGCACACGTCGAGTACCAGACAGAAGGCCGGCACTATGCCCACGTCGACTGCCCCGGTCACGCCGACTACATCAAGAACATGATCACCGGTGCTGCCCAAATGGACGGTGCCATCCTCGTGGTTGCGGCAACCGATGGTCCCATGCCCCAGACCAAGGAGCACGTTCTCCTTGCTCGCCAGGTCGGGGTGCCTTCGATTGTTGTTGCACTGAACAAGTGCGACATGGTCGATGACGAAGAACTCATTGAACTCGTGGAGATGGAAGTTCGTGAGCTGCTCAGCGCCTATGAATTCCCCGGCGATGACATTCCCGTGGTTCGCGTTGCTGCTTTCCCAGCACTTCAGGGAGACGAGAAGTGGGGCGAGTCGATCATGGAACTCATGACCGCCGTGGACACCTACATCCCAACACCCGAGCGCGAGGTGGACAAGCCCTTCCTCATGCCGATCGAAGACGTCTTCACCATCACCGGCCGTGGCACCGTTGTCACCGGTCGTATTGAGCGTGGAATCGTCAAGGTCAACGAAGAAATTGAAATCGTGGGCATTCGCCCAGGACCAGCCATCAAGACCACCGTTACCGGTGTCGAAATGTTCCGCAAGTTGCTCGACGAAGGTCAAGCAGGCGAGAACGTTGGTGTGCTCCTTCGTGGAACCAAGCGTGAAGATGTTGAGCGTGGTCAGGTGTGCTGCAAGCCCGGCTCGATCACACCGCACACAGAGTTCGAAGCTCAGGTCTACATCCTTTCCAAGGATGAAGGCGGGCGTCACACTCCGTTCTTCAACAACTACCGTCCACAGTTCTACTTCCGGACCACCGACGTCACGGGCGTTGTGTACTTGCCAGACGGCAAAGACATGGTTATGCCCGGCGACAACACCGACATGCGCGTGGAACTGATTCAGTCCATCGCCATGGAAGACGGTCTCCGCTTCGCAATCCGCGAAGGTGGCCGCACCGTTGGTGCCGGACGGGTAACAAAAATCCTGAAGTAAAACTCAGGGCGATAACTAAATACTTCGTGGTGGGCGCCGCGACCCGGTGCCCACCACGAAAACCCACAAAAGTACGGAAACAGGAAATAAACCCAGCAAGTTCGCAACTACACGAGTAAGGAACCAAGCCACCATGGCGGGACAGAAGATCCGGATCAGGCTCAAGGCCTACGACCACGAGATCATTGACTCCTCGGCGCGCAAAATCGTCGAGACAGTTACTCGTACTGGTGCACAGGTGGCTGGACCCGTGCCGTTGCCGACCGAGAAGAACGTGTTTTGCGTTATTCGGTCACCCCACAAGTACAAGGATTCTCGGGAACACTTCGAGATGCGCACCCACAAGCGTCTCATTGACATTCTCGACCCCACACCGAAGACCGTTGATTCGCTGATGCGCTTGGATCTTCCAGCCGGCGTTGACATCGAGATCAAGCTCTAGAGGAGAAACAGACCATCATGAGTACCAACGTGAAGGGCGTCCTGGGCGAAAAGCTCGGCATGACCCAGGTATGGGACGAAAACAACAAGGTTGTTCCCGTCACAGTTATTAAAGCTGGCCCCTGTGTTGTGACACAGGTGCGCACCCCTGAGATCGATGGGTATTCGGCGGTACAAATTGCATTTGGTGCCATTGACCCCCGCAGGGTCAACAAGCCCGATACGGGCCACTTCGCCAAGGCGGGCGTGACCCCGCGTCGCCATCTGGTGGAAGTGCGCACCCCCGATGCATCCGAATACACCCTCGGGCAAGAAATTGGCGTGGAGATTTTTGAAGGCGGACAGGTCGTTGACGCTGTCGGTACGACCAAGGGCAAGGGCTTTGCCGGTGTCATGAAGCGACACGGTTTCCATGGCCTAGGTTCATCACACGGTGTCAAGCGCAAGCACCGTAGCGCCGGTTCAATTGGCGGCTGCGCAACCCCAGGTCGGGTTTTTAAGGGTATGAAAATGGCCGGTCGCATGGGTGGAGTTCGTCAAACCACCCAGAACCTCAAGGTGCAGGCAATTGATGCAGAGCGCGGCCTGCTGCTGATCAAGGGTGCCATTCCCGGGCCCAAGGGTGGGCTGGTATTCATTCATACCGCTGCTAAGGAGGTCCAGCTGTGACCGCGATAGATGTAATGACTCCCGAAGGCAAAGCCTCCGGCAAAGTTGAGTTGCCCGCCGAGGTCTTTGACGTTGAAGTCAATATCCCATTGATCCATCAGGTGGTTGTTGCTCAACTAGCTGCGGCTCGCCAAGGTACCCATGACACCAAGACCCGTGCGGAGGTCAGCGGTGGTGGGCGCAAGCCGTACAAGCAGAAGGGCACCGGTCGGGCTCGCCAAGGTTCGATTCGCGCACCCCAGTACACCGGTGGTGGCGTTAGCCACGGTCCACACCCACGTGACTACTCGCAGCGGACCCCCAAGAAAATGAAAGCTGCTGCACTTCGTGGTGCACTTTCTGACCGGGCTCGCGAAGGTCGCATTCATGTGGTCTCCCAGTTGGTCAAAGGAGATGCCCCCTCCACCAAAGAAGCCACTGCGACCCTCAGAGCTTTGGACGTCAATGGCCAGATCCTGGTGGTGCTGACCCGCGAAGAAGCAGTTGCATGGCTCTCGCTGCGCAATCTGGGCAACATCGCGATTGTCGCTCCGGATCAACTCAATACCTACGATGTCTTGATCGCTGACCACTTGGTGTTCACCCAACCTGCCTACGACATTTTTGTCGCCGGGCCGGTAAAGGGTAAAGGCGTAAAAGCCACCGCAACAGAAAGTGAGGCTCAGGCATGAGAATCGCAGATCCGCGCGACATCCTGATTTCACCGGTGGTCTCCGAGAAGGCTTATGGCCTTCTCGATGAAAACAAGTACACGTTCATCGTTGCACCTCACGCCAACAAGACCCAGATCAAGATCGCGGTCGAGGAAGTTTTTGGGGTAAAGGTAACCAGCGTGAACACCCTTAACCGGGAAGGCAAACGAATTCGCACTCGCACGGGATTTGGTCGCAAAGCTTCCACAAAGCGCGCGATTGTTTCGGTAGCAACAGGCGATCGCATCGACATATTTGGTGGACCGGTCTCCTAGAGACTGGAACTCAGAACCGGTTCCAAAGACCGAACGAACACGAAACGAGAGACGAGAACATGGGTATCCGAAAGTACAAGCCGACAACACCGGGCCGTCGTGGCTCCAGTGTGGCTGACTTCGTCGAAATTACTCGGTCGGAGCCGGAGAAGTCACTAGTGCGTCCCCTGCCAAAAAAGGGTGGCCGCAACAACTCCGGCAAGATCACAACTCGACACCAGGGTGGCGGCCACAAGCGCGCCTATCGAATCATCGATTTCCGTCGTGCCGATAAAGACGGTGTTCCCGCCAAGGTCGCTCACATCGAATATGACCCAAACCGCACAGCGCGCATCGCGCTACTGCACTATGCCGATGGCGAAAAGCGTTACATCATTGCGCCGAACAAACTCAAGCAGGGTGATCGGATTGAGACCGGGCCAAGCGCGGATATTAAGCCCGGTAACTGCCTGCCCATGCGAAATATTCCCGTAGGTACCGTGATCCACGCGATTGAAATCAAACCGGGTGGTGGCGCCAAGATTGCGCGCTCAGCCGGTGCCAGCGTTCAGCTCGTGGCCAAAGATGGTCCCTATGCGCAACTGCGCATGCCCTCCGGTGAAATCCGCAATGTCGATGTGCGCTCTCGCGCCACCATCGGCGAGGTGGGCAACGCCGAGCAATCCAATATCAACTGGGGCAAGGCGGGGCGCATGCGCTGGAAGGGCAAGCGCCCAACCGTTCGTGGTGTGGCCATGAACCCGGTCGACCATCCACATGGTGGTGGTGAAGGAAAGACTTCCGGTGGTCGTCACCCGGTTAATCCTGGTGGCAAGCCTGAGGGTCGTACTCGCAAGCACAACAAAGCTAGCGACAAGTTCATTGTTCGTCGTCGTAAGTCCGGCAAGAAGCGTTAAGGAAAGCGGTCAAGATGCCTCGCAGTTTGAAGAAGGGTCCTTTTGTGGACGGCCATCTACTTAAGAAGGTTGAAGCACAAAATGAATCAGGATCCAAGAACGTGATCAAGACGTGGTCTCGTCGTTCCATGGTGATTCCGGTCATGCTCGGTCACACGATCGCCGTGCACGACGGCCGCAAGCATGTTCCCGTGTTCATCTCGGAAAACATGGTTGGCCACAAGCTCGGTGAGTTTGCACCGACCCGCACGTTCAAGGGTCACGTCAAAGATGACCGCAAGGCAAAGCGCCGCTAGGTGCCACAACCGCACGAATAGATAAGAACCCAGTTCCACCACACATTTACACGAAGTAATCGAGAAGCAAGGGGAAAGCGATGGAAGCCAGGGCCCAAGCGCGGTACGTCCGCGTAACGCCCATGAAGGCACGTCGAGTGGTCGACCTCATTAGAGGAATGAACGCCGACGATGCCCAGGCGATGCTGCGGTTCGCTCCGCAGGCAGCGAGTGAGCCTGTGGGCAAAGTGCTCGCAAGCGCAGTTGCCAATGCCGCGAATAACCACGCCATGGACACCAAAGATCTGCGTGTTAGTGAAGCCTTTGTTGACGAAGGCCCCACCATGAAGCGCATCCGCCCCCGCGCCCAGGGTCGTGCCTACCGGATTCGCAAGCGGAGCAGTCACATCACCGTTGTGGTGACGGACGGCATCGAAATGCCAAAGATTGCTAAGGCGGTCAAGCCAGCCAAGCCAGCCAAGCCAGCCAAAACAGCACCTAGTGCAGCTCCAGCGAAGAAGGCTGCGGACGCGGCTCCGGCCAAGAAAGCTCCCGCCAAGAAAGCCCCGGCTAATACAGCTCCGGCTAAGAAAGCAGCTCCAGCGAAGAAGGCTGCTGCTACCCAGACCACAGCTAAAAAGACCGCAGCTAAAAAGACCGCAGCTAAAAAGACCGCAGATCCGTCTGCAGGAAAGAAGGGGTGAACCATGGGTCAAAAAGTTAACCCACATGGCTTCCGCCTAGGTATCACCACAGACTTCACCACCAGGTGGTTCGCGGATAGCTCCAAGAAGGGTCAGCGCTACAGCGACTATGTCCAAGAAGACGTTGCTATTCGGCGCCTCTTGGGTAAGGGCATGGAGCGCGCGGGAATAGCCAAAGTCGAAATTGAGCGTACCCGCGATCGCGTTCGGGTGGATATTCACACTGCTCGTCCCGGAATTGTGATTGGCCGGCGGGGTGCCGAAGCTGACCGCATTCGTGGTGATCTAGAAAAACTGACCGGTAAGCAGGTTCAACTCAACATTCTCGAGGTCAAGAACCCCGAAATGGAAGCGCAACTTGTTGCACAAGGGATTGCCGAACAACTTTCGAGTCGGGTTTCTTTCCGTCGCGCCATGCGTAAAGGCATGCAAAGTGCCATGAAGGCTGGTGCCAAGGGAATTCGGGTTCAGGTTGGTGGCCGTCTCGGCGGCGCGGAAATGTCTCGCACCGAGTTTTATCGTGAAGGCCGGGTTCCGCTGCACACATTGCGTGCCGACATCGATTACGGTTTCTACGAAGCCCGCACCACATTTGGTCGGATTGGTGTCAAGGTGTGGATCTACAAGGGCGAAGCACTCGCAACGCGCTCCGAGCGCGAAGCGGCGGCTGCGACCGCACGCCTGGGTCAACAGCGCAATAAGCCTGCCGAGCGCTCTCCACGTGACGAAGTACCTGCTGAGGTTGTGACACCTGCTGCAATCGCGACCGAAGAAGTTGTCAATGCCTCTATTGCAGAAACAGAAGCAGCTAATGCTTCTGCTCCGGTTGTCCCAGTAGCAGAAACAACGGAGGGCTAATCATGTTGATTCCCCGTCGCGTGAAGCATCGCAAGCAACACCACCCCACCCGCCGTGGTGTGGCTAAAGGTGGCACCAAGGTAACTTTCGGCACCTATGGCCTGCAGGCGCTCGAGCCCGCATACGTAACAAACCGCCAGATTGAGGCCTCTCGTATTGCGATCACTCGTCATATTCGCCGTGGTGGCAAGGTGTGGATCAATATCTACCCTGACCGCCCATTGACCAAGAAGCCTGCCGAAACCCGCATGGGTTCCGGTAAAGGATCACCTGAGTGGTGGGTGGCCAACGTCAAGCCAGGTCGCGTGATGTTCGAGTTGTCTTACCCAGACGAGAAGGTTGCCCACGAAGCACTTACTCGTGCAATGCACAAACTCCCAATGAAGTGTCGAATTGTTCGGCGCGATGAAGCAGGTGAAGACTGATGCCAGTAGGAACTCCAGCAGGTGAAATCCGTAATCTCGACAACGCAGCACTTGCAGAGAAGTTGCGCGAGTCCAAAGAAGAACTGTTCAACCTTCGATTCCAAGGTGCAACGGGTCAGCTAGACAACCATGGGCGCCTGCGTGCTGTGCGCAAAGACATTGCCCGTATTTACACGGTCATGCGCGAACGTGAATTGGGCATCACGCCCTTCGAAGGTGAGGAAGGTGCCGCATGAGCGTTGGAACCAGGAATGAACGTGGCGATCGCAAGGTCCGTGAGGGACTCGTGGTCAGCGACAAAATGGACAAGACGGTGGTGGTCGCAGTTGAGGACCGCTTCAAGCACCCTCTTTACGGCAAGGTTGTGCGCCGCACGAGCAAGCTCAAGGCACACGATGAATCCAATACCGCGGGTATCGGTGACCGTGTCCTTCTCATGGAAACTCGTCCACTGTCAGCAACCAAGCGCTGGCGGATAGTCGAAATCCTCGAAAAGGCCAAGTAACAAGTTCGGCAAGGCTCACCAGTTGAGAACCAGCAGACGATCAGGAGAATGAAGTGATTCAGCAAGAATCGCGACTACGCGTTGCGGATAACACGGGTGCCAAGGAAATTTTGTGCATCCGCGTACTTGGCGGTTCCGGCCGTCGGTATGCAGGTATCGGCGATGTCATTGTTGCAACGGTCAAGGATGCAATCCCAGGTGGCGGCGTCAAAAAGGGTGAAGTAATCAAGGCGGTGATTGTGCGCACCAAAAAAGAGCGCCGTCGTCCCGATGGTTCCTATATTCGATTTGATGAAAATGCTGCAGTAATCTTGAAGGGTGATGGCGAACCTCGAGGAACTCGTATTTTCGGGCCGGTGGGCCGCGAACTGCGCGAGAAGAAGTTCATGAAGATCATCTCCCTCGCTCCGGAGGTGTTGTAAGTGTCGGGTTTGAATATTCGCAAAGGCGACACTGTACTGGTGATCTCTGGCAAAGACCGTGGTGTGCAGGGGAAAATTATCGATGTATTCCCAGAAGCAGACAAGGTAATTGTTGAAGGCGTCAACCGGATCAAGAAGCACACCAAAGTTGGTCAAGATGCCCGGGGTGCAAAGAGCGGTGGCATCATCACCACCGAAGCTCCTATTCATGTTTCCAATGTGATGCTGGTCGACCCTGAGGACGGTAAGGCAACTCGGGTGGGCCATATTCGTGAGAAGGTCGAGAAGCGTCGCTCAGACGGCTCCACCTACGAGGCCGAGCGTAGTGTCCGGATCTCACGTCGTACCGGTAAAGAAATTTAAGGACGGATACACATGACTACCGAGACATCAACCTCAGCGACTTCATCGTCAACGAAAACTATGCCCCGCCTAAAGGCCCGCTACCGCGAGGAAATTGTTCCGGCCTTGCAGAGTGAATTCCAATTCAAGAACATCATGCAGGTTCCTGGGTTAACCAAGATTGTGGTCAACATGGGCGTGGGCGAAGCAGCACGTGACTCCAAGTTAATTGAAGGCGCAATCCGAGATCTCACCGAAATCACCGGACAGAAGCCTCAGGTGACAAAAGCCCGCCAGTCCATTGCCCAATTCAAATTGCGCGAGGGCCAACCAATCGGAGCACACGTCACCTTACGTGGCGATCGAATGTGGGAATTTCTGGATCGCTTACTCAGCGTTTCACTCCCACGTATTCGCGACTTCCGCGGTCTGTCACCCAAGCAGTTTGATGGCCGTGGCAACTACACATTCGGACTAACCGAACAGTCGGTGTTTCACGAGATTGATCAAGACAAAATTGATCGCACTCGCGGCATGGACATCACAGTCGTGACAACGGCGACCAACAACGAAGAAGGTCGAGCGCTGCTCCGGCTTCTTGGATTCCCATTTAAGGAGGCCTGAGCAATGGCAAAAAAGGGATTGGTTCAGAAGCAACAGAAGACACCGAAGTTCAAAGTACGTGGATACACCCGCTGTAACCGTTGCGGTCGTCCGCATGCTGTGTATCGCAAGTTCGGTCTCTGCCGCATCTGCGTTCGCGAAATGGCTCACGCAGGTGAACTCCCCGGAGTAACAAAAAGTTCCTGGTAAACCCCACGACGCTGCAGGTCCCCATACATTAGGGAAACCACGGCGAGGAAGGCCACACGGCCATGACAATGACAGACCCGATCGCGGACATGCTTGCTCGTCTGCGCAATGCGAATTCGGCGTATCACGACACCGTCTCCATGCCCCACTCCAAAATCAAGGGGCATATTGCGGAAATTCTCTCTGAGCAGGGATACATCGCTAGTTTCGACATTGCCGATGCAGAGGTCGGAAAAACTCTGACCCTTAACTTGAAATATGGACCATCCCGTGAGCGTTCCATTGCGGGACTTCGACGGGTGTCCAAGCCAGGTTTGCGCGTCTATGCAAAGAGCACCAATCTGCCCAAGGTTCTTGGTGGCCTTGGCATTGCGATTTTGTCCACCTCGACCGGGTTGCTCACTGACCGCCAGGCCGCAAAGAAAGGCGTAGGTGGGGAAGTCCTCGCCTACGTTTGGTAGGAGGAGAAATGTCGCGTATTGGTCGCGCCCCTGTTCCCGTTCCCGCGGGTGTCACTGCCACCATCGATGGCAGCTTCATCACGATTGTCGGACCCAAGGGCACTTTATCTCTCACGGTTGCTGATCCCATTGTGGTCAAGCAAGAAGAAGGTGAGCTTGTTGTCACTCGTCCTAACGATGAACGCCAGTCACGCTCACTACACGGGCTTACCCGGACGCTAGTGGCGAACATGGTCACCGGGGTAACTACCGGCTATGAAAAAACCCTAGAAATTGTGGGTACCGGTTACCGCGTTGCCGCCAAGGGCAATGATCTCGAGTTCGCCCTCGGCTTTAGCCACCCGGTTGTGGTCACGGCACCCGATGGCATCTCATTTGTGGTCGAGACACCGGTGAAGTTCAAGGTACAGGGTATTGACAAGCAGAAGGTCGGCGAAGTTGCGGCGAATATTCGCAAGATTCGCAAGCCAGAGCCCTATAAAGGCAAGGGCGTTCGCTATGAAGGCGAAAATGTCCGTCGCAAGGCCGGAAAGGCTGGTAAGTAATGAGTTCCTTCGCCCCAAAGCTTGGCTCCGGCAACAAAGTTGCGGTGGGTCGAAAGCGCCGTCATTTGCGCGTTCGCAAGAAGGTGACCGGCACAACGGCGCGTCCTCGTTTGGTCGTGCGTCGCTCTGCCCGACATATGGTCGCGCAACTTGTCGACGACTCCAAGGGTGTGACACTGGCATCGGCTTCCACCATGGAAAGCGAGCTTCGTGGCTCCGACGGTGACAAGACAGCAAAAGCTCGCAAGGTGGGTAATGAACTGGCGGCCCGCGCCAAGAAAGCCGGGATTGACACCGTGGTCTTTGACCGCGGTGGCCACAAGTACCACGGTCGCGTTGCCGCCCTCGCCGAGGGTGCACGCGAAGGCGGGCTCACTTTCTAATGTCGGTATCAGGAAGAGGTAACAATGTCTGAAACTTCGCGCCGTAGTGGCGGAGGAGGCGATCGTCGGGACCGCAAGGAACGCGGCCCTCGTGAAGAGAAGTCGCAATTCTTGGAGCGCGTAGTCGCGATCAACCGGGTTGCCAAAGTGGTCAAGGGTGGTCGGCGCTTCAGTTTTACCGCGCTGGTCGTTGTTGGCGATGGAGATGGCAATGTCGGTATCGGCTACGGCAAGGCCAAGGAAGTTCCTGCTGCCATTGCCAAGGGCGTTGAAGAAGCAAAGCGGAGTTTCTTCAAGGTCCCGCGGATCCAGGGCACGATCCCACATCCCGTCACGGGCGAAGCTGCCGCGGGCGTGGTCATGTTGCGTCCAGCCGCACCGGGTACCGGTGTTATCGCCGGCGGTCCCGTACGTGCAGTGTTGGAATGTGCTGGTATTCACGATGTTCTGTCTAAGTCACTCGGCTCAGACAATGCCATCAACATTGTGCACGCCACCGTCGCAGCTCTCCACATGCTTGAATCCCCTGAGGCAGTCGCGGCTCGCCGCGGCCTCCCACTCGAAGCTGTTGCTCCGGCAGCACTTTTGCGGGCTCGGGCAGCTGGGGCAGGTGCGTAATGGCGCAAATCAAAGTCACTCAAATCAAGTCGGAGATTGGCGGGACGAGTAATCAACGCAATACCTTGCGTTCACTTGGACTCAAGCGGATCGGCGACACCGTGGTCAAAGAAGATCGTCCCGAGTTCCGCGGAATGGTTAACACCGTTGCGCACCTCGTGGTCGTTGAGGAGGTTAAGTAACCATGACCCTGAAAGTGCATCACTTACGTCCAGCACCGGGGGCAAAGACCGCCAAGACTCGCAAGGGTCGCGGTGAAGCCTCCAAGGGCAAGACTTCCGGACGCGGTACCAAAGGCACCAAGGCTCGGTATCAGGTACCGGCGCGTTTCGAGGGTGGTCAAATGCCCCTGCACATGCGTCTTCCGAAGTTGAAGGGCTTTACCAGCCCCAATTCCAAGGAGTACCAGGTCGTGAACGTGGCCGCCATTGAGAGACTCTTCCCCGAAGGCGGAAATATCTCCGTCGCTGACCTCGTTGCCGCGGGCGCTGTCCGCAAGGGCGAGTTGGTCAAGGTTTTGGGGCTGGGGGACATCTCAGTGAAGGTTAATGTGACGGCGGATAAGTTCTCCGGAACTGCTCGTGACAAGATCATTGCCGCAGGCGGGTCCACAACCGAACTCTAAGCAGGAGGCACCATGCACATCAGTGCGTTTGGCGATGCCCTGCGTACACCGGATCTTCGCAAGAAGATTCTGTTCACTCTTGGCTTGCTGGCGATTTATCGCCTGGGCTCGGTCCTGCCGACCCCGGGTGTGGATTACTCGGCAATTCAACGGTGTATCGACACGGTGCAGGACAACTCGGTTTACGCCCTGATCAACCTCTTCAGCGGTGGAGCATTGCTCCAACTCTCCGTGTTCGCATTGGGAATCATGCCGTACATCACGGCGAGCATTATTTTGCAGTTGCTGACGGTTGTTATTCCACGGCTGGAAATGCTGAAGAAAGACGGTCAAGCCGGTCAAGCCAAGATCACGCAGTACACCCGCTACGTGACCATTGGGTTGGCAATTTTGCAATCCACCGCGATCCTTTCACTGGCACGTTCACCCGGTGCACTCTTCCAAGGCTGTAACGAGGAATTGATTCCCAACCAGGCGATTTGGGTCATGCTCGTCATGGTTACCGTCATGACTGCAGGTACCGCAGTCATCATGTGGTTTGGTGAACTGATCACAGAGCGCGGTGTGGGCAACGGCATGTCGGTGCTGATCTTCACTTCGATCATTGCGGTCATCCCGGCTCAGTTCGCCAATATCCTTGGTAGCCGCGGGGTTCTCACCTTCGCGATCACCATGTTGATCGGTCTTGTCGTTATCACCTTCGTGGTCTTCGTTGAGCAAGCTCAACGACGCATTCCCGTGCAGTACGCCAAGCGCATGGTCGGTCGCCGGATGTATGGCGGCACATCCACTTACATTCCGCTGAAAGTCAACATGGCGGGTGTTATCCCGGTTATTTTCGCTTCGTCACTGCTCTTCCTGCCGACGCTGTTTGTTCAACTCTCAGGCAGTCAAGCTGAGTGGGCTCAGTGGCTTGAGCGAAACTTCGGAACGGGTTCAGGGCCGGTATACCTCGGAACGTACTTCCTTCTGATTGTGTTCTTCTGCTACTTCTATGTCTCGATTACCTTCAATCCAACTGAAGTTGCGGACAACATGAAGAAGTACGGCGGTTTTATTCCTGGAATTCGAGCAGGGCGTCCGACAGCTGAGTATTTGGATTATGTCCTGACTCGCTTGACGGCTCCCGGATCGCTCTACCTCGGCTTGATTGCGATCATTCCGGTCTTCGCCTTCGATTTCTTGGGTGTTTCCACGCAGTTTATTTTCGGTGGCACCAGCCTTTTGATCATGGTGGGTGTCGGCTTGGACACTGTCAAGCAGATTCAGGCTCAACTCCAGCAGCGCAACTACGAAGGCTTCCTGAAATAGCCTGCGCTAAGGTCTCGCCATGCGGATAGTTTTTATGGGCCCCCCAGGGGCGGGTAAAGGAACCCAAGCAGCGATTTTGTCCCGTCTATTTGGCATTCCGCATATTTCAACCGGAGATATTTTTCGAGCCAATGTTTCCGAAGGCACGCCACTAGGAATTGAAGCCCAGCGGTACATGGATGCGGGCGAGTACGTTCCTGACGGGGTGACCAATGCCATGGTTCGTGATCGGCTCACTCACGGGGATGCTCAACCGGGATTCATCCTTGACGGGTATCCGCGCACGGTCGAGCAGGTGGCTGAACTAGATGCCATGCTGCGTTCCTCCGGCCAAAAACTTGATGCGGTCATTGAATTGACGGTGGACATTGACGTGGTTGTGCAGCGACTTGTACAACGCGCTGCCGAGCAAGGTCGCCCAGATGACACCGAAGACGTAATTCGACGCCGACTCGAGGTGTACGCGGAACAAACCGCACCACTTATTGCAGTGTACAAAGATCACGGAATTTTGATTCGCATTGACGGCCTAGGAGATATTGACTCCGTTTCGAACGCTATAGCCTCTGCGATAAATCCCTAAGTCATGGTTTTTCGCAAAAAAGAGAAAGTTCAGATCAAGTCACCCGATCAAATAGAACTCATGCGTATTGCGGGGCGCGTTGTGGGACAAACCCTTCACGCACTCGAGCAAGCTGTTATTCCAGGTGTCACTACTGCGGAACTTGATCAGATTGCGCGTGACTGCATCTACGGCGCAGGCGCAACACCGTCCTTCTTGGGCTACTACGGGTTCCCGGCCGTAATCTGCACCAGCATTAATCACGAGGTTGTTCACGGAATTCCCGGCACCGTCGTTGTGCAGGAGGGAGATCTCATTTCCATTGACTGCGGTGCGATTGTTAATGGCTGGCACGGCGATGCCGCGATCAGCGTAATCGCCGGAGGAGCTACGGATTCCGCGATCCACAAGCTTTCCGAAGTCACTCGCGAGTCTCTCTACGCAGGAATCGCGGCTGCAAGGGTGGGCAACACCATGGGGGACATTGGTGCCGCGGTGGAATCTGTGATCCGGGGTGCAGGCACCTACGGAATCGTTGAAGATTATGTGGGTCACGGGATAGGTACGGAAATGCATATGTACCCGCCCGTTCCGAATTACGGCAAAGCGGGAAGTGGCATGGCATTGAAGGTGGGCATGGTTTTGGCGATTGAGCCCATGGTGACGCTGGGATCAGCTGAGGTTGCGGTACTGGAAGATGATTGGACGGTAGTAACAACTGATCGGTCCTGGGCCTCCCATTGGGAGCACACCGTGGCCATCACCGAAACTGGCCCCGAGATTCTCACCTTGCCCTAGTGATAACCCAAACCTTGTCGATCGCTGGAACATTGGCCCTTAAGATACTGCTGTGAATCTGCGAATCCCCATTGCCTTGACCGCCGTTATTGCCACGACTACCGCTGCCACCATTGCGTTGCTGCCAATGTCTAATGCGGTCAATGGAACCGGGGTGTACGCCGCCTGGACTTTAGGTTCGCCGGCATCGTCAGGAACCGCAAAATTAGACGGAACCGTCTTCCCTGGTATTGACTTCACCTCAAAGGATTCCAGTCTCGGTGTTGCTAAAAGTGCAACCCTGACCGGGACTACACCGTTCGGCGAATACTTCGGCACTTCACGCGGTCAGCAATACCTCACCAGCGGAGTTGCAAGTGGAAAGTCTGAAGGTTCGCTCACATTGACATTTGATACATCACCGGTGCCAGGAACGTGGGGCTTCGCTCTAGGCGATGTTGATGCCGAGGACATTAAGTTGTCGGCAACGGACACATTTGGGAATCCGGTCGATGTCCGTGATTGGCAATTCACGGCTTTCAATTATGCAGGCCAAGAAGATGTTCCCACGTGGACCCAGGAAACCGAACGAATTCTGGGTAATGGTGTTGATACTTCCGGCGCAAGTATGTGGGTGAGCCCCACAACCGAAGTTGCCACCATCACCCTGACGCAGATCAAGTTAAGTGGCTTCCCTCAGTATCAACTGTGGGTTGCTGCCGATGTACTCACCACCCAAGATGTTCAGGAATTAACGGTTCCGGATAACACGTGCACGGCAAAGGACACCGACCTTGTTAATGGGGGATTCGAATTCCCGGCTATTCCGGCCAAGTCATTCCGCCAGCTGAACCAACGCGATGTCCCTGGTTGGGAAACATCTGCTACCGATCAGAAAATCGAGATCTGGTCAACTGGTTTTAGTGGAGTTGTCGCCCAAGACGGCAATCAGTTTGCCGAACTCAATGCCACCCAGCCATCAGAGCTATACCAAGTTGTTGAAACCATTCCCGGCGAAACCTTGACCTGGTCGTTGCTGCACCGCGCACGTGCGGCCGGATCAACCGGTGACACCATGAGTGTGAACATTGGTGTCGGAGGTGAAAATCCGAATGCGGTCTACACGTTCACCGATGAACTGAGTGCAGGTTGGGTAAGGCACTCTGGTAGCTACACCGTTCCAACAGGACAAACGCAAACTCGTTTCGGTTTTGAATCCGGAGCAACTGCATCGGGCAATAAAAGCGTTGGTAACTTTATCGATGATATTTACTTCACCACCACCGAGTGCATTCCCGCCGCGGTCACCGAAGGCAATGTTGTTGAACCAGAAGTGAGCCCATCGGCTTCGCCAAGTCCATCCGCTTCGCCAAGTCCATCCGCTTCGCCAAGTCCATCCGCTTCGCCAAGTCCATCTGCTTCGCCAAGTCCATCCGCTTCGCCAAGTCCATCCGCTTCGCCAAGTCCATCCGCTTCGCCAAGTCCATCCGCTTCGCCAAGTCCATCCGCTTCGCCAAGTCCATCCGCTTCGCCAAGTCCATCCGCTTCGCCGACACCGGCTGAAACACCGTCTAAAACACCGACTGAAGCACCGGCAGAAACACCGACTGAAACGCCGGTCGAGCGGACCAATCCGGCTACCCCCACCACGATTAAGGCCGACGATATTCCCGGCGTGCCATCGGGCTCCACCATCACCTCGGTTGATCCGCCCGGTAATGGCACCGCCAAGGTGGTGAACGGGGACGTGGTTTACACCCCCAAAGACGGCTTCAGGGGAGAGGAACGGCTCACGG
The DNA here is from genome assembly GCA_903896585.1 of uncultured bacterium. Lineage (GTDB taxonomy): Bacteria > Actinomycetota > Actinomycetes > S36-B12 > S36-B12 > UBA4592. Next base: position 11,301 of record CAITYI010000188.1, on the reverse strand, counting down.
TTGAGGTCTTGACCCCAACGGGCGAAACCAAGGATGTCACCGTGACCGTTGCCGTGGGCAAGGAACAAAAGGTGATTACCCGCTGGACCGCTCCCAAGAAGCTCACGCCTGGAATGAACCACTTTGGGCCGGGTACGTTCATGACCAACGCCAATCAGGTGGCCGAGGTGGCGGTGAATTGCACCATCATTAAGCGGTGGGTCTCACCCAATCCTGACCCTGAGTGCACCGTGGTGGCCGGCAAGGAGGGCACGTATATAGATATCACGGTCTATGAACCCACTGCGGTCGAGGTGCTGATTACTGCTCCCAAAAAGGGCAAATACGCCCCTATGGAGCAGAAATATGTGTATCGGGTCAATCCATAGGGGGACCCGAGAGTAGGCCCTTTCGCCTTTGGGCGTAGACTCAGTGGGCTGACGTGGGCTTATTGTGCCCGTGTTTCCTCGTGAGAATTCACAGAGTGGAAATCCACTGGATTTGCTCTCCTGGGGGAGGCATGTGCGGAATTGGCCAGTAGATCAATAGGAAGCAGGGTAATGGCAAAGAAGGACGGCGCGATCGAGCTTGAGGGCACGATCACCGAGAGCTTGCCTAATGCCATGTTTCGGGTTGAACTCGACAATGGGCACAAAGTGCTTGCGCACATCAGCGGGAAAATGCGAATGCACTACATCCGGATTCTCCCAGATGATCGAGTCGTTGTTGAGCTGTCACCCTATGACCTCACCCGCGGCCGCATTGTCTACCGTTACAAATAGTTACCGGCAATAACAGTAATTATCAGAAACTCGAGAAAGAGTAATCATGAAGGTGCAGCCAAGCGTCAAGAAGATCTGCGACAAGTGCAAGGTCATTCGTCGCCACGGTCGCGTCATGGTTATTTGCGAAAACGTTCGTCACAAGCAACGCCAGGGCTAAGTGCTTTGGGGTGATCTTGGAGAGACAACCGAGGCCACCAAGTAAAGGGAAAACCCGACCCTTCACATTCCGCGTGCGGAAAGTGAAGACGACACCTTCGGCCACGGGGCCGAAGACCAGCCTTGGCGGGCTGGATTGGCTTTCCCACCATGACCCCGTGAACCTACAGAAAAGAGAGAACGCCACATGGCACGACTTATTGGTGTTGACCTGCCTCGCGAAAAGCGCATGGCGGTTGCACTCACCTACATTTTCGGTGTTGGCCGATCACAGGCTGCAAAAGCACTCGTAGCGACCGGTATTGATCCGGAAATGAAATCAAAAGATCTGACAGATGAGCAGACCCTCGCATTGCGCGACTGGATTGAAGCGAATCTGAAAGTAGAAGGTGACCTTCGCCGTGAGGTGACAGCTGATATTCGCCGCAAGGTGGAAATTGGTTGCTACCAGGGAATCCGTCACCGCAAGGGTCTTCCCGTGCACGGGCAACGAACCCATACCAATGCGCGCACCCGCAAGGGTCCACGCAAGACCGTTGCCGGCAAGAAGAAGGTCTAAGCGAGCGACCTCGCAGATCAATGCGAATTCCCACACACCTCTAATCGATAGGAATACACCACATGGCCCCTAAAGGTCCCGGCGCCAAGAAAGTGCGCCGCAAAGAAAAGAAGAACGTGGCTCATGGCCACGCTCACATCAAGAGCACGTTCAACAACACCATTGTTTCCATCACTGACCCATCGGGTGCGGTGATTGCCTGGTCCAGTGCTGGCCAGGTTGGTTTCAAGGGCAGTCGCAAGTCAACTCCATTCGCCGCGCAGCTGGCTGCAGAGTCTGCTGCCCGTCGCGCCATGGAGCACGGCATGCGCAAGGTTGACGTATTCGTCAAAGGCCCGGGTTCGGGTCGCGAGACCGCCATTCGTTCGCTGCAGGCAACCGGACTTGAGGTTGGATCCATCTCCGACGTCACCCCGGTGCCTTTTAACGGAACCCGTCCCTCAAAGCGTCGTCGCGTCTAATCGCGCGAACCCACCACACTTAGAAAATAGGAGAAAACCATGGCGCGTTATACAGACGCAGATTGCAAGCGGTGCCGCCGCGAAAAAATGAAACTTTTCCTCAAAGGCGCGAAGTGCGAGTCACCGAAGTGCCCATTTGAAAAGCGTCCCTACCCGCCCGGTCAACACGGCCGCGGTCGCTCAAAGGAGAGCGAGTACCTGCTGCAGCTTCGGGAGAAGCAGAAGGCAACCCGGATGTACGGTGTCTTGGAAAAGCAGTTCTCCAATTACTACAAAGAAGCCAAAACACTTCCGGGTAAAACAGGTGAGAACCTTCTTGTTCTTCTCGAGTCGCGTTTAGACAATGTGGTTTTCCGTGCTGGGTTTGCCAAGAGCCGCGATATGGCCCGCCAGTTGGTGACCCATGGACACTTCCTGGTCAACGGCCACAAGGTGAACATTCCGTCCTATCGCGTGTCACCCAACGATGTCATCGAGGTTCGCAAGAGCAGTCTCGAGATGACCCCGTTCATTGTGGCGCATGCAGAGATCGGTGAGAAGACCGTTCCCGCATGGCTCGAGGTTGTGCCATCCAGAATGCGCATCCTTGTCCACTCATTGCCAGCACGCGCTGTCATTGATACCCAAGTCCAAGAACAGCTCATCGTCGAGTTGTACTCCAAGTAATAACCCTTCGATTCAACTGAATCGAGCCTCACATTGCAGTGTCAAATTGAGGTCACTGCTGGAAGGAAGAAAAAGTGCTCATTAGTCAGCGTCCGATTCTGACCGAAGAACCAATCAGCGAGTTCCGCTCACGTTTTGTGTTGGAGCCGCTTGAGCCAGGCTTTGGTTACACCCTTGGTAACTCACTGCGTCGCACCCTGCTGTCGTCCATTCCTGGGGCCTCAGTCACCAGTATTCGCATCGATGGCGTGCTTCACGAGTTCACCACCATCGATGGCGTAAAGGAAGATGTCACCGAGATCATCCTGAACCTTAAGGGTCTGGTTGTCTCCAGCGAGATCGATGAACCCGTTGTCATGTACCTGCGCAAACAGGGTCCGGGCACGGTCACTGCCGGCGACATTCAGCCCCCCGCAGGTGTGGAGGTGCACAATCCAGATTTGCACATTGCAACTCTGAATGGCAAGGGAAAAATGGAGATTGAATTGATCGTTGAGCGTGGCCGTGGCTACGTTCCCTCGGTCATGAACAAGCATCCTGACCAGGAAATTGGTCGCATCCCGGTGGATTCGATCTACTCACCAGTCCTGAAAGTTAGCTACAAGGTCGAGGCAACTCGTGTCGAGCAGCGCACCGACTTTGACAAGTTGGTTATCGATGTCGAGACCAAGCCCTGCATGTTGCCACGCGATGCTGTTGCATCCGCTGGTTCAACCCTGGTCGAACTCTTTGGTCTTGCTCGCGAGATGAACCTTGATGCTGAAGGTATTGACATTGGCCCAAGCCCGACAGATGCGTTTGCCGCTGAGCAACTCTCTACTCCCATTGAGCAGTTGGACATGACGGTTCGTTCGTACAACTGCCTCAAGCGTGAAGGCATTCATACTGTGGGCGAATTGATCACCCGCAGCGAAGCGGATCTGCTTGATATTCGCAATTTTGGTGCTAAGTCCATTGACGAGGTCAAGGTGAAGTTGCACGGACTCGGACTAGCGCTCAAAGACAGCCCACCCGGATTCGATCCCAGCACGGCCGTCTATTTCGATGACGACGATGTCGACATGGACATCGCGCCAGAGGACGAAGATGAAGTAGTGGCAGTGGAAGTCTCCTATGCCGAGGACGCCTACCCCGAGGATGAACGGCTCTAAGCCGGTCGTTCACGAAATTATTTTAAATTATTTAAAGGAGAAGTAGATGCCTAGCCCAGCTAAGGGAGCCCGCCTCGGCGGTGGAGCAGCGCACGAGCGGTTAATGCTCGGCAACCTCGCCACCGCATTATTCGAGCACGGCAAAATCACCACCACCCATGCCAAGGCCAAGCGGTTGCGTCCGCTCGCTGAGCGCATGATCACCTTCGCTAAGCGCGGAGACATCAATGCTCGTCGTCGGGTGATCACCGTGGTGCGCGACAAGTCTGTGGTGCACACCCTGTTCACTGAAATTGGTCCGAGCTACGCCGGCCGTCAAGGTGGCTACACCCGAATCATCAAGATCGGTAATCGCAAGGGTGACAACGCACCTATGGCGATCATTGAACTGGTGGAGCCAATGCTCGAGCAGGTGGTTGCCGAAGCCACCGGTGCCACCAAGCGCGCCGCAAAAGAAGCGGCAACGATGGAGTCCGCAGCGAAGGAAGCCGCAACTCCGGCAGCTGCCGCTAAGGACGAAGAAATCAAGGTCGAGGAAGAAATTGCCCCCGACACCGAGGCGGTTCTTGAAGAAGAATCAGCAGAACCAGTGAATGCTGAAGGCGAAGAAGAGTCCAAGGAGTAACACCTGAACTCGCACGAAGTTAGTGATCAGCCCGTCCTCGAATTTCCCGAGGACGGGCTGATTCGTATGCGCGCGACCCTGGCGTATGACGGCTCGGGTTTTCATGGGTGGGCAATTCAGCGCGAACATCGCACAGTGCAGTTTGAAGTTGAGAACACGATAGGTGCGTTACTCCACAATCTCGACCTTCGCACGATTTGTGCGGGGCGCACTGATTCCGGAGTCCATGCTCGGGGGCAGGTAATTCACTTTGATGTGGCCAAGGATCATCCCGACATGAACAAGCTAACGGCGGAGCGCATCAATAAAGCACTGCCGGAAGACATCAGGCTTTTGTCCATTGAGGAAGCCCCTTATGGGTTCGATGCCCGTTTTTCAGCATTGTGGCGCGAGTATTCCTACACGGTGTGCGATAGCCCTACCGGCCCGGCGCCATTGCGCAGACGTGATGTGCTTCCTTGGCCGGTTCTCCTCGATGTCGATCGGCTCAATGAAGCAAGTGCGGCGTTGGTGGGAACCCATGACTTTTTCGCTTTTTGCAAGGAAAAGCCAAGGGCCACAACAATTCGCGATGTCCTCAAACTGAATTGGCATCGCACCACAGAGGATTATGTCGTCATGACAATTCGAGCCGATGCTTTTTGTCATTCGATGGTTCGCAGCGTGGTGGGTGCTCTTCTCCCGATTGGTGACGGAAGAAAACCGGTGAGTTGGACCCAAGAGTTACTCGACCAAGTCCAGAAAACTTCTTATGTTCAAGTAATGGAACCGTGGCCGCTGGTTCTTGAGGAAGTGGGTTACCCACCAGAGAGCGAATTATTGGCACGACAAGTGCGGACGCGAGCGAGGCGAAAATGATTAGAGGATTTAATGCCAACACCATTGCTGACAAGAAACTTCGCCACGCACCCATCAACCCGAAACTCGCACTGACCGATGGAGTGACATCGGCTGTTGCTGCCATGGATACCGAGGGGGACATGGAAGTGGGGGTGTGGGAACACTCGGTCGGGAATTCCACCGACATTGAGGTGGAGGAAGTCTTTATTGTCATTTCCGGTAAAGGGACAGTCACCTGCGATCAAGGTGGGGTCATTGAGTTGAGCCCAGGAACGGTGGGCATCCTTCCCTCGGGGTCGCGCACCACTTGGTCGATCACCGAGCCGCTGCGCAAAGTCTGGGTCACGCTCGCGTGAGCCCTGGTTGCCAACGGATAAGCAGGAGGGCAACAAGTCAAGAGTGAACTTGCTTGTGTGTTTGTGAGATTTCTTGGCTAAAAGGGTCTACCTTGTGCCCCAGCGAGAGTCGCCTCGCCTGGGCATATCTGGAGGAACAATGACCGAAAAAGTGTCGGCAGGGGGCGGGGTTTCCTATACCCACGCCGGACAGGAATATTTTGAAAAACGAGGACTAAAGCGTTACGCGGGCGCGGGTGCGCTGTGGGGGCTAGGGGTAGCTGCCGTTATCTCAGGTGATTTTTCCGGTTGGAACTTTGGGATCGGAAATGCTGGCTGGGGAGGGATGCTGATTGCCACGACCATTATCGGATTCATGTACATCTTGATGATTTACAGCATTTCGGAAATGTCGGCAGCCATGCCCCACACGGGTGGTGCTTATTCATTTGCCCGTTCGGCCATGGGCCCCTGGGGTGGATTTGTTACCGGTTTCGCGGAAACAATTGAATATGTCATCACCACCGCGGTCGTGGGAACATTCGCCGCCCTGTACGCAGATGCGATTGTTTCTGAATTATTCGACTTCAACCTACCCATTTTGGTGTGGGTCATCATCATCTATGTGTTGTTTGTTGCGCTGAATGCAGCAGGAGCAGCAGCCTCTTTCCGCTTTGCATTTGTGATCGCAATAATTTCACTGGGAGTGCTGGCGATCTTCTTCGTTTCAGCAATTTTCTCTGGGAAATTCAGTGTCGATAACTTGATGGACATCGTTCCCGAGGCTGGAAATTCGACCTTCTTACCCTATGGAATTTTGGGAGTCTTCCTGGCTTTGCCGTTCGCGATTTGGTTCTTCCTCGGGATCGAAGAGTTACCACTAGCGGCAGAGGAAACCAAGACACCGGCAAAGGACATCCCCAAGGGTGCAATAACGGGATTATTCACCCTGATTGTGACGGCGTTCCTGGTACTGATTTTGAACCCTGGAATTGTTGGCGCCGCAGCAATATCTGAATCCGGTGAACCAATTCTGGACGGTTTCCGGGCAATTTTCCCCAATAGTGACATTGCAGCTTTATTGTCCTTGATGGCGCTCGCGGGGTTGATCGCCTCGTTCCAAGGCATCATGTTCGCTGCGGGTCGCAATGTATTCTCCCTGTCGCGAGCGGGCTATTACCCGAAATTTCTCTCACTCACGGGACAGAGAAAGACACCTTGGGTCGCTCTGGTCGCCAGCGCAGTTGTTGGGATAGTGCTGGTCTTTGGATTAGGTGCTATTGCTTACGGAAGCGAAGAAACCCCGTATGTCAGTGCCGCCAACGCGCTCCTACTAATTGCGGTGTTCGGCGCGGTCATTGCCTACATCCTGCAGATGGTGGCTTTCTTAATTTTGCGCCGGAAATTTGCGAATGCCGACCGTCCTTACCGGAGTCCGGTAGGGCTGTGGGGCGCATTGGTTGCGGGCATAATTTCATTGGTCACGTTGATCCTGATGCCATTTAACGAGGACTACCGGGCGGTAATTGTCTGGGTCGCTGTCGTTTACGTGGTGGGCTTGGTCCTCTTTGCCATATTCGGTCGGAGCCGACTGGTGCTCTCGCCGGAGGAGGAATACGCCATGACCGGCGGTGTGCATGGACATCCGGAGACGGAAGGCTATGACGTCACCGAGACGATCATTGAGAAAGAACAAGGAACGATCTGACCGAGATAATGCGGCTAACGAACGGATAGGGTGAAGGGGAGAGGACGACCCCCTTCACCCTAGACGTTTTTATCTGAGAATTTTTCATGATTAGAGGAGTTACTAATGGCACGTCCTGAACCGTTGAGAGTTGAAGCCCTTCGACAGGAAATAGCAGAGGGCAAAATTGACACCGTTGCTGTGGGCATCACGGACATGCAAGGTCGGCTTCAGGGTAAGCGAATCGATGCGGATTACTTCCTCGAAGAAGTGCTTGATGCCCACACTGAGGGCTGCAACTATCTCATGGCGGTCGATATTGAAATGAATACTGTTCAGGGTTACGCAATGTCTTCATGGGACAGCGGTTACGCCGACATGGTTATGAAGCCCGATATCGCGACCCTGCACCGAATCCCTTGGCAGCCAGGGACGGTGGGGATTTTGTGTGATCTGGAAACAACCGACCACAAGCCGGTAGCACCCTCGCCACGGCAGGTGCTGAAAAAGCAGATCGATCGACTTGCTGCCTTGGGCATGGGTGCATTTGTTGGGACCGAACTTGAGTTCATGCTCTTCAATGACACCTATGAAGAAGCATGGCTTGCCGGCTACCGTGATCTCACTCCAGCAAATCTTTATAACGTTGATTACTCCATGTTGGGAACTGCGCGAGTGGAGCCGCTGCTGCGCCGGATTCGCCTGAACATGGCGGGGGCGGGCATGATCGTGGAGAGCGCCAAAGGTGAATGCAATCTGGGCCAACATGAAATCGCATTCAAGTACCTCGATGCATTACGCACCTGCGATAACCACAGTATTTATAAAAATGGTGCCAAAGAAATTGCTGCCCAAGAAGGCATGGCACTTACGTTCATGGCGAAATTCAATGAGCGTGAAGGTAATTCGTGTCATATCCATTTGTCCTTCCGCGGAACCGACGGTTCCATGGTCATGACGGGTACATCCCCTGATGGCATGTCTGATCTCGGCAGGTCATTTATTGCCGGGCAGTTGGCGCATGCACGTGAACTCACCTTGATGTACGCACCACAAATCAATTCGTATAAGAGATATGCACCTGGGTCATTTGCGCCGACCGCTATTCGTTGGGGACGCGATAACCGCACCTGCGCATTCCGCCTTGTGGGACACGGTGCGGGCCTGCGACTAGAAAACCGCCTTCCCGGAGGCGATGCAAACCCTTACCTTGCCGTGGCAGCCATGATCGCAGCGGGAATCGATGGCATTGAGAACAGCATGCAGCTCGAAGATCCCGTCACAGGCAATGCCTATGAACTGCAATCCGATCAAGTTGCCGGATCCATGCCACAAGCACTGGCTGACTGGGTCGGCTCCGCCTGGGTCCGCGACACCTTCGGGCAAGAGGTTCACGACCACTACGCCAACATGGCTCGAGTCGAGATCGCGGACTTCGGTAAGTCGGTTACCGATTGGGAGCGGATCAGATCTTTCGAGCGGATCTAATCGAGTCATTCTCACTAGACTTCCGCTTGCTCATTAATCACGTGTCCGTTTATTAGCAGGAGAGTGCATGCATCAGGTCATCAACCCGGCCAACGAAGAAGTTATCGCGACGGTTCCCTCACTAGATGGTGAAGGCACCGATGCTGCTATTGCGCGAGCCCACGCGGCATTACCGGCTTGGACTGCGGTAGCTCCGGGGGACCGAGCTAATCTGCTGCGCAGGTTCTCTGATGTTGTTCGCGATCACGTGGAGGAGCTCGCCCAGCTCGAAGTGATCAACTCCGGCCACACAATTGGCAATGCCCGCTGGGAAGCAAATAATGTGGCCAATGTTCTCGCCTACTACGCGGGAGCACCCGAGCGACTATTCGGTCGGCAAATCCCCGTTCCCGGCGGAATTGATATTACCTTCAAAGAACCGGTTGGTGTGGTGGGAATTATTGTGCCGTGGAATTTCCCCATGCCGATTGCCGGTTGGGGATTCGCACCAGCATTGGCCGCAGGCTGCACCGTGGTGCTCAAGCCGGCCGAGCTCACCCCATTAACCGCGATCAAATTAGGTGAACTTGCCCTGGAAGCGGGTATTCCCGAAGGCGTATTTACCGTGGTGCCGGGTAAAGGCTCTGTTGTGGGACAGCGATTTGTGGACAATCCACTTGTGCGCAAAATCGTGTTCACCGGCAGCACCGCAGTGGGTGAACAGATCATGGCGGGAGCCGCGCCACACATGAAGCGCGTGACCCTAGAACTTGGTGGCAAAAGCGCCAATGTCATTTTTGCTGATGCTGACCTAGAAAAAGCTGCAGCCAGTGCTCCGTCATCGGTTTTTGATAACGCAGGGCAGGACTGCTGTGCGCGGTCACGGATCTTGGTGCAGCGCAGTGCTTTTGACACATTCATGGAGCACTTCGAAAAGGCCGTCAAGAATTTTGCCGTGGGAGATCCGAATTTGGAATCTACCGAAATGGGTCCACTGATTTCCCGTGCGCACTGGGAGTCGGTGAGCGCATTTATTCCGGACCCTTCGATCATTGCTTTCCAAGGAACATGTCCCACTGGGCCCGGGTTCTGGTTCCCACCCACCGTCATTGCTCCGGTGGAATCCACATCGCCACTGTTTCATGAAGAAATCTTTGGTCCCGTGGTCGCCGTAACGGTCTTTGAAGACGAAGCTGATGCGATTCGGTTGGCCAATGACTCCGAATACGGTTTGTCCGGTTCAATTTGGACACGTGACCTTGGCAAAGCAATTCGGGTGGCCCGTGGAATTGAGTCAGGGAATCTCTCGGTGAACTCGCATTCATCTGTTCGCTACTGGACACCCTTTGGCGGTTACAAGAAATCAGGAATTGGCCGTGAGTTGGGCCCCGATGCCCTAGATGCATTCACCGAAACAAAAAACGTTTTTATCAGTACCGAAGATTAATTGATCAGTACCACAATTAACTCGAAGAGGAGAGAAATGTCAGATAGCAAATGTCGCAGGCTTGAGGGTCGCGTTGCGGTCATTACCGGTGGTGCCAGCGGAATCGGATTGGCAACTGCACGCCGGTTAGCAGATGAAGGCGCCCACATTGTGATTGGCGACTTTGACCCGGTGGCAGGTCAAGCCGCAGCCGACGAAGTCAGCGGACTCTTTGTTCAGACCGATGTCACCGACGCCGACCAGGTCGAGAACATGTTTGCACTGGCAAAGTCGACCTACGGCAGCGTGGACATTGCATTTAATAACGCGGGTATTTCACCCCCCGACGATGACTCGATCCTGGAAACAGGAATTGACGCGTGGCGTCGTGTTCAGGAGGTCAACCTGACCTCGGTGTACCTCTGCTGCAAGGCCGTACTGCCCATCATGTTGGAACAGGGCAAAGGCTCAATCATTAACACCGCCTCCTTTGTGGCCACCATGGCAGCGGCTACTTCGCAAATCAGCTACACCGCTTCAAAAGGTGGGGTGCTCGCCATGAGTCGTGAACTCGGAGTGCAATTCGCTCGATCCGGTGTTCGGGTCAACGCGCTCTCACCTGGACCTGTTGCCACCCCACTGTTAATGGAGCTCTTTGCCAAGGACCAGGAGCGCGCTGCCCGTCGATTGGTGCATATTCCTGTTGGTCGATTCGGTGAACCAGAAGAAATCGCCGCCGCCGTTGCATTCTTGGCCAGCGATGATTCATCTTTCATCACGGCATCGAACTTCTTGGTCGACGGTGGAATTTCCGGGGCTTATGTTACTCCGCTATAACCGCGGGCTGCCTCAACAAATGCTCGAACCAAAGGGAGATCCCTGTCCCTGCGGTCGGGCTGTTCGGGGTGCCACTGCACTCCGAGGCAGAAACTGTTGTCGGGGAACTCGCACACTTCTATGGTGCCGTCGGGCGCCCAACCGGTCACTGTGAGATCACCGGGGGAGTCCACCGCTTGATGGTGTGAGGAATTCACTTCAAAATCGGTCGTGGCAAAAATTTCGGCAACGCGGGAGCCGGGAGCGAACCGGGCACCGTGCTGAACAAACTGACCCGGTTGTTCGCGGTGCACCTCGGTGTCAGGGACGCTGGGGAGATCTTGAATC
>CAITYI010000187.1 GCA_903896585.1 uncultured bacterium | reverse complement strand
TGCATTAAGCGTGTCCGCCCTCAATTTACTCAGGCTCAGTCCTCTCGGATTGGCATTGATCGGGAACCAGACTGATAATGACTGATGATTACTGATAATGAATGTGCAGCCTAGGTTTGGGGTCGAGCTGTCGGTGTGGTTTACCGCAGCATGTGCGTTTTACTGGTCGGTCACGGCCCGTGCTCCGTCAGTGGCGCAGAATGCCAGTGAGCGAGGGCTTCTCCACTGGCACGAAGTTCACTCGAGGAAGATGCCACCCAGATGCGAGACAGCCCAAGAGCGGAACTTTCTGCAGCGTCGAGTGCGCTTGATCCTACGACCGCAACGACCGGTCGGTCGTGGACTCGATGTGCTGCCACACCGACAATTTTCCCCAGAAATGACTGTGAATCGATTTTCCCTTCGCCGAGTACCACCGCATCGGCCGAGTTCACGAGTTCATCAAATCCAATGAGATTGAGCACACAATCTGCACCGGACACTAAATCTGCACCTAATGCGGCCCACAATGCTCCGGAAAGTCCACCGGCCGCCCCGGTTTGCGCGATGCCTCTTGGGTCTCGACCGTAACGTTGAACATATAAATCTGCGACATGATCGAGTCGCTCATTGAGAAGATCAACAGTTGCTGGATCGGCTCCTTTTTGCGGGGCAAAAACTTTGGCAGCATCTTCGAACTTCACGGTGACATCAGACAGCACTTCAATCCGGATCCCCGCAAACGCTTCTTCGTGGCCTTTGAGTGCATCAATCGCACCTTGCCCGCCATCTGTTGTCGCACTACCGCCGGTGGCCACAATGATTTTCTCGGCACCAGATGCAGCTGCTGTGATGATTAATTCACCAACACCCACAGTTGACGCACGCACTGCATCGGTTGGACTACCTCCACTGAGATGCAGCCCACACGCCTGCGCAACTTCAATGATGGCTAGTCGTTGTTCGGCAACCCAACCCCAGCTGGCAACTACTTTTTGGCCTAGGGGACCGTGCACGGATTGTGAGCGTTCCTCGCCATTGAGTGCCAGCAGAAGTACCTCTAGTGTTCCTTCACCACCGTCTGCTAATGGACACTCAATTGCTGTGAGACCTTCCTCGCGGATACCCGCAGAAATGTATTGGGCCACCTGCACCGCTGAAAATGTTCCCTTAAATGAGTCTGGCGCGACAAGAATTGTGGTCACGTGCCTCTAACTCCTACCGCTGCACTACATGCGCAAGCGGGTCACCACTGCGCCAGCGACCGATTTGCTTCTCAACCAGGACCTTGGCTCGTGGTAGGAAGGCGGAAGTGTTGCCACCCACGTGCGGACTGATTAGGACACCGGGAATTCGCCACAAGGGGTGCCCCGGTGGGAGTGGTTCGGGATCTGTTACATCAAGTGCAGCACGGATACGTCCTTGTTGAGCATGTTTCACCAATGCCTGGGTATCCACCACGCCACCTCTTGCGACGTTGACCAGTAAAGCGCCATCGCGCATCCGAGATAGAAATAAGTCGTCCACTAATCCTGATGTATGTACGTCCAGCGGTACCGCCAAAATCACAACATCAGCTTCCGGTAGCAAGGTGGGCAGATCCGAGATGGAAACAACACCCGTTCGTTGCGATCTGGCGACAAGGGTCACCTTGGCCTCAAATGGTAAAAGTCGATTCGCAATCCCCTGACCCACACCACCAGCACCGATGATCACCACCCTTTGATCGACAAGTGAAGGCCTTCGGTCATGAATCCAATCACCCTGGGGCATAGCTCGAGCAAAATCATCGATACCTCGCAATGATGCCAACACAAGCGCAACGGCAAGTTCAGCGGTGCTCGCGTCATGCACCCCCACCGCATTGCACAGGATCACGTGGCCAGGAACGTACTCCAACGCTGCATCGAAACCCACGGTCAGGAGTTGAACAACCTCAAGATTTGGCATCTGCGCAATAAGTTCAAAGCTGTCTCGCGGACCCATATATTGGGGAACATAAAAACCCACGTCTGAGAGATCCGAAGGACGATCTGAGTAGCCAAGTTGCAACTCACCGGGTACAAGAACTGACAACATAGGT
>CAITYI010000186.1 GCA_903896585.1 uncultured bacterium | reverse complement strand
GTGCGGCAACACTCACTTTTGGATTGATCGCGCCTGCACAGGCCATGGGTTCGGGCGATGCCTATGAAAACATGCAGGTGGGTGTGACCTACACGGTTTATGAACCTTCATTCACGGCAGGGCTCAAAGCGCGGCATATTGGTGGGAATGATCTCTGCCCGAAGGGCACGGAAGAAAACCTGAGTGCGCAATACGGCAAAGGCAATACTCGCAATTTTACGATCACTGAGGGCAACCCTATGTGCTCTGATATCGGCACAGGTGTAGTTGTTTTGAGAACAACTATCGGCGGTGCCAGTGCTGTTGTACAGGCTTACTGCGATCCTGCCTCACCACAGAAATGCACTAAGGCCGATGTCATCAAGTATGGCGGCCACCTTGAGGTGATGTTGCCGGGTGTGAATGGATTACGGTCAACTCGCGTTTGGATCGAAACATTCGGCGGGAAAAATCTTTCAGCACAGCAACTAGTGCAGATTGCCAAGAGTCTGAAGCCGGTGGGAAGCTAGCAATCGGTGCGCATCAATTGGAATAGACGCTGGCAGGGCCGGTAGGAATCACCCGAACACTCTCACCGAGGCTGACGGTCGATTCACCCGGAACGCGCACCGATAGTGACTCACCGCTGGTCAGCGTGATGTGAACCAAGCTGTCGTGGCCGTGATAGGTAACACCGTTCACGGCACCCAGGCCACCCTGTGCCACTGCGCCGCCTACCGGGCGGGGATCGACCAGAACTAATTGTTCCGGCCGCAACACCGCAGTGAGTGATCCCGCGTTCACCGGGATTGATCCACGAATGCGGACTGTTCCCAAAGGGGTGTGAACTGAATCCCCACCGCTATAGGTGGCGGGTAGCTCAACTGAATCGCCAACGAAGCGCGCGGTTTCAATATCGGCTGGATCCTGATAAAGGCTCGCCGGCTCAGACATTTGAACGAGTTGCCCATTGCGCATGACGGCGACTTTGTCGGCAATAGAGAGTGCCTCTTCTTGGTCGTGGGTGACCATGATGGATGTTGTTCCTAATGCGGTGAGCAGACCACGAACTTCGGTGCGCAGTGTCGCGCGCAGGCCAGCATCAAGGGCAGAAAACGGTTCATCGAGGAGCAACACATCGGGGCGAGGAGCGAGAGCTCGAGCCAGGGCCACACGTTGTTGTTGACCACCGGATAGTTCCTGCGGCCGAGCACCGGCGAAATCATTCATGCCCACCATGGTGAGAACTTCCCGCACCCGATCTTTGCTTTGAGCGGAGTTGTCTAGGCCGAATCCAACATTTTTTTGGACATCGAGGTGCGGAAACAATGCTCCCTCCTGGGGAACAATTCCTACCCGCCGCTTTTCCGGGGGAACCCACACGCCGGGACCTGATACTTGGTGATCTCCGAAGGAGACGGTGCCGTGGGTGGGGGTAAGGAACCCCGCAAGAACACGCAAAAGTGTGGTTTTACCCGATCCACTGGAGCCGAGAACCGCAATGAACTCACCTGAATCCACGGAGAGGTTGAGGTCTGTAAGTATCGGCGGACCACCGTATCCAGCGGTCACTGCATCTACTCGAACATTTGTCATTGGCTCACCGTATCGAGTTGCGGAAGTTCTTGTTGATCCGAAAGCTTGTTCGACTTAGACATGGCAAGTGACAGCGTGAATGCTGGAACTGCAGCCAGAGCAATGAGGGCAAGCGCATAAGGAGCAGCGGCACCGTACGCCGCGATTTCGGTACGGCTCCACAACTCTGTTGCAAGGGTGTCAAATCCGGTAGGGCGCAGCATCAGGGTTGCAGGGAGTTCCTTCATGGCGGTGAGAAGAACGAGTAGTCCACCGGCTGCAATGCCAGGCCATGCGAGTCGGAGGGTGGTGTTGGCCCAAGCGCCCAATGGGTTGCGACCAAGGGTTCGTGCAGTTTGTTCCAGAATTGGCGGGACCGCAGCAATTGAAGTTCGGGTCGCGCCAATGGATTTGGGAAGGAAGAGAACAGCGTAAGCAAATGCCAGGGTAAAGAGCGTTTGATAGAGGAATGGAACCGCGTTGATCGTGAGAAAAACTAGCGAGAGACCAATCACCACACCGGGCAGCGCGTGTCCGGCAAAAGCCGCAGTCTCGGTCCCGGTGCTCCACTTGGAGCGATACCGAGCCGTAAGCAAGCCAATGGGTAGGGCAAGGGCCACCGCAATTACCGCCCCCGTCGCAGCAGCGCCGGCGGAACTCAGGGTGGCCTGCACTAGTTCAACGACATCGAGTGGTCTGCGACTACCTTCAGCAAGGCGAATTAAGAGGGATGCGACCGGAACAATAATTGCAATTGCGATTACCACGGTGACAAACCCCCACCCGAATACGCGGCCGCGAATACTGAGTCGGGTCAGCACCGCCTTGCGTTGGGTTCCTGAGGCACTCCGGTATTGCAGGGACCGACCACGCACCTTGCGTTCGGCGAAAACAAGGATCAGCGCCAAAAGGACCAAAATGCTCGCGAGCACCGCGGCCGAGGTGCGGTCAAAACTTGCCCGATACGAGGCGAAGATCACTCGCGTGAATGCATCGACCCGGAAAAGTGACACGGCACCAAAATCGGAGAGCACATAAAGCCCAACAAGGAGTGAGCCGGCTGCCGCTGCCGGCATGGCTTGGGGAAGTGTGGTTGTTCTGAACGCCGCGAATTGAGATCGACCTAGGGATCTGGCGACTTCCTCAATCGCAGGATCTGTTGAGCGCAGGGCGGCAGCGACCGGAAGCAACACATAGGGGTAACTGACAGCAATAAGAATCAGTGCGGCCGCCCAGAACCCAGACATGGCAGGGAATTGAGCAAGCCACGCATAGGCGGCAACATAGGAAGGAATTGCAAGGGGTAGAGCCAATGCTGTTAACCACAGTCTTCGTCCCGGAAGGTTGGTGCGAGTCAAGAGGGCGGCTGCGGGGATCGCAATGATCAAGCAACCCACCACCACCACGACCATCAGGCTCACGCTCGTTGCGGTTGTCTCCCACGTGCGGGCGCGTAACAGGCTTGACAAGATTTTTTCAGGACCGGCTGAGGCAACGCGCACAATCAAGTAGAAGAGTGGGATCAGCGCCAGACATGCAGAAACCACCGCGGCCGCAATTAGCGGCCGCGGTGGTCGAATTCCACTGCTTCGGGTCACAACAATCCGACATCCTCCAGCATGGCAAGTGTCCCGGGTAGATCGGCCAGTTCAGCAAGTTCGATATCAGGTCCGCGGAGGGATTCCAATGGCGGCAGGCCATCTGCCGCTGCAATGCTCGCGACCACCGGGTACTCAAATGTGTTATCCACGAAGTACTGCTGGGCAACGGGGGAGAGCAACCATTGAACCAGCGCCGCGGCGTTATTGCTATTAGCCGCATTGGTGGTGATTCCAACGCCGGCCACGTTCACTAATGAACCTGGATCGGCTGGAGCGGTGAAGGCCAGTTGAGCTCGCATATTGTCCGCTCCAACCTCGGCTGCTTTTTCATACCAGTAGTAGTGGTTAATTAATCCGAGTTGCACTTGACCTGCATTAACGGCATCGAGAATCAGGCCGTTCTTCTCGAATCTCTGAACATCGTTGGCGACCAAGCCTTCAAGCCATGCGCGAGCGACATCGTCGCCATCGGTGACTCGCAATGCGGTGACAAATGATTGGAAGCTCGCATTCGTGGGCGCGATTGCGACCTGACCCTTCCACCGTGGGTCGGTTAATTCGAAGATCGAGGTGGGAACTTGGTCCACCGCTACCTGTTGTTGATCGTATGCAATGACGCGGGCACGACCACTGACCCCAACCCACCTACCGTCTGCGGAACGGTAATTATCTGGAACGAGGGAAGTGGTGGACTCGGGTAAATCAGCGAGTAAACCTTCAGCGGAAACTGCACCAAGTGCGCCAGCATCCTGCGCGAAGTACACCTGGGCCGGGGTGGAATCGCCTTCTTCAATCATTTGAGCGGCCAACTCGGCGGTGTCGCCGTAGCGAGCCTGAACCGGGATCCCTGTTTCAGCGGTGAAAAGCTCAAAAAGTGGTCCCACCAGTTCCTCACTGCGACCGGAATACACGACCACACCATCTGCCGGTACATCTGTTTCGGTTGCGCCGCCGCTTGAGCAGGCTGCAAGTGCGGTGGTAGTGACGAGTAGTCCAGCGGCGAGCAATGAACCTCGCCGAGTGAAGCGAAACATGTTTTTCCCTCTCAAGAAGTGAGGTTAGGGTTCCCTAACTAAGGTTTACCTAAGCACACATCGGGGAGGGGTGTCAAACTGAGAAACAATTAGTTACTGGTCCAACCTTCACGCTTGTGGGAGCCGTCACAGAAGGGCTTGTTTGCGCTAAATCCACACCGACACAGGTAGGCCTTGTCGCCTTCCTTGGCGATATTGCCATCCTGGTCTTTGACAATGTTGGCGCCCGAGACTTCAAGGGGGCCATCGGGGAGTGGGGTAATGATTACGGGATCGCTCATGACCAAAGACTAGCCCCTCCCTTGAAAATTGCTAGTTCATGATCACCAGGTAAATCACAGGCCGGTCACCTTCTGTCAGATTCTCGGCTCGACGTACTTCCTTTTTCACCGGCAGGATGAACGTTTTCTGCTTGCTGTCGGGGAAAAGCGAGGTATTCCAGGTTGTGTTTCCAATTGTCACGAGAACTTTGATTGATCCGAAACCCCCGCGCAGGGTCGCAGAATCCTCGATGTCATCTGCGATATCAACCGGCACTGCAACAAAATGCCAAGCCGAGTCGCCACCCCAGAGGAAAATCTCCGATTCGAAACTGAACTGGAGTGAGTTCATGGTTTTTCAAGATAGGGATCGTGCAGATATGCGTCATGGAGTGCAATTGCCTGGGCAAAATCGTCGGCAGTTGAGTTTGCTGATTGCAGAAGCTCCATTAAGTTCACGGCCTGTTGCCGTTGCTGAGGACCGCCGTGTTCAGCCACTTTCCGAAGTACATCGAGTGCATGTGTGACTCGCGATTGGGGGACAGCAATATCGACATCGTCGAGCCAAATTCTTAATTGAGCAATATCAGTTGTAGCTCGGTGCGAGTGGCCGCCCGATGTTCGATCCCGCGAAATTGCATGCAGGTGCAGTCCGGGGATTGCGATCTGATCATTGTTGGTCTGCGGGAATGAGAATCCCACGAATGTCCCCTGCCATGTGTCAAATGAGAACTGAACTTCACGACGCAAAACATTGTCCAGATGTTGAAATGGAGGATCCTGCCTGTGTTCGGTGCGCAGGAGAACGTCGGTGAAGGTGCCATCAAGTTTGACTGCCGCTATCGGATGCAAGTTGTCATGTTGACGGTGAATTTCTTGTTCAACAATCGTGGCGATCTGATCTTGAGTTGTGCCGGGAGCAAGCTCAATATTGATGGAAGTCCCACCCTCAGCACTGATAGCAAAAGGCATCCCCAGATCTGGTTCTGCGATCACCGGCACCCCGGATGCGGGGATTCTCCACGTCTGGCCATCCACGGACACGATTTCGCCGTCAAGTCGGTCCGCAACTCCGAGTCCGAGCACCGTGTTAGAGAAGACGTCACCAACGGTTGTGATGGAATCGTAATTACCATGTAAAAGGTCAGTCACAACATCGATCTGGTGAACATGGCCATGTGCCGCTGTGACCAGATGTGGATCAAACATACCTTAACTCCTGCTGTCTTTAACTGGACAAAAGTGCTTCGGCATCTTTACGAATATCGTCAGGCTTGGTGGTGGGTGCATAACGTTTAACGGTCTGGCCATCGGGTGCAACTAGGAATTTGGTGAAGTTCCATTTAATGGCTGAGCCGAGCATCCCCCCAGCCTGCTTTTTCACGAAATCAAAAACCGGGCTGGTGTTGCTCCCATTCACGTCAATTTTAGTAGAAAGTGGAAAGCTCACGCCGTAATTCACCGAGCAAAATTCCTCAATGTCGGTATCGCTACCAGGCTCCTGGTGAGCAAATTGATCGCAGGGGAAACCTAAGACCACGAGCCCCTGTGGGCCTAATTCTTCATGGAGTTTTTGTAAACCCTCGTACTGCGGGGTAAATCCACATTTACTCGCTGTGTTGACAATGAGTACTGGCTTGTCGCGGTATTGGTCTAGCGAGACCGTATTGCCCTTGTTGTCGGTAAATTCCAAATCATAAAGATTACTCATGCCTTTATTGTTCCTCTCTACTCAGATTTGGCAAGCCTGAATAGGCTCTGGGGGTGGCTGAAGTTCAGGGAGCAAAGAAGAAGTCCTCGTGGAAGAGGAACGCGGTCAGCGCCATTGTCGGGCTGGTCGTCATGGTGTTGTTGTTCTGGTTCATCAGCCAAAATGCGGGGCAGTATTCCAAAGCATTTACCGAACTTGGTTCGGTGGATACCGGCTGGAAAATTGCGATCGCAGCCGCGTCGCTCATTAATATTGTGATTTACCCGTTAACGGCAATTGCTGCCATCCGCACATTGAGCTACCTGCACGCCTCGTTGAGCCGTCAGGCTGGATTCACCCTGAGCAATATTGTTCCGGGGGGTGGGGCAGTGGCCGTGGCAACTCAATACGCAGTGCTGGCTCGCTACGGTGTTCCGCAAGCACGTGCTGCGGCCGCGGTATCCGCCGATGCGATCTACACATACCTGTTCACGTTGGGTGCTCCCTCGATTGCGGTGCTTCTGCTTGTCATCGAAGGAAGATCAACAACGGCGTTTATGACCACGGCGATTATTGGGCTAAGTGTTGTGATCATCTCCCTCATCGTCATTATTGCGGTACTTCGAAGTGAGGATTCAGCGCGAAAAATTGGTGGGTGGTTACAAAAGCCGGTCAATAGGATATTTGCGTTGGTGCACAAACATGCACCTGATATTGCAAATATGCTCTCCCAATTCCACAATCAAGCCTCGGATCTGATCACCCACCGGTGGAAGTCTCTGACGGTCACTAACGTTGCCGCTCAAATGGCACCCATGTT
>CAITYI010000185.1 GCA_903896585.1 uncultured bacterium | reverse complement strand
CTAGATCCGAATTCGATTGCACCGGAAAGTGTTGATATGCGATAGCGGCGCCTTCGGGAAAGACACTCTCGGCAGCCCGCCCTACCTGCACGCCGCTGCGCCACAGGGATGTTAAATAAATCGTGTCGGCACCCGGGTGATACAACGAAAATTGATCAACATATTGAGTCTGTGCGCCACGAAAAGTGAAAACACCTTCATTGGGATTTGCAGCGACAATGAATTCGGAGAGTCCGGCACCCCGGCCAGCAACCTGTGCGATTTCCTGAACAAGATCATGTTGCAAAGGGCCGATTTCTTGGAATTCGTCGATAATCAAGTGGGTAAGGGCTCGAATCGATGCAGAGCCGGAAGTGGCTCCCACCGCCTGAATCAGCAACTCTGAGTAGTCCACACTGCCTTGAAGATTCATAACTTCGGATTCATTTGTGGCGATCCGCCCCGCAACAACCCATTCGGGGCGGTTTGCCTGGATGCCCAACCGGGTGAGGTCAAGCCCAGACATGTGGAGTTCTTTTAATCGAGCGATCACCGCCCGTACTTCTCGGGCAAAACTCCGAGTCTCCGCGGCAGCTGCGATTGACGGTGGCCAGTCAAAACTAGAGTCTTCACGCAGGCCGCGAATTAACTCGATGATCCGAGCATCTTCTTCAGCACCGGATAACACCGCGAGCCCTGCTGTTGCGCCCGAAATATGCGACACGAGGGAGTACGCCAACGAGTGGAAGGTGGCAATTGTGGGTAAGGCCGCAGTGTCGGTAACGGCCGCGAGTCCTTCCCGGAACTCCCTGACCGCTCGTTTTCCAAAAGTAATTACCAGAATGCCTCGAGGATCCACCCCGGCCTGCATGCGAGCTGCCACGGCCTGAACAAGGGTTCGAGTTTTTCCTGAACCCGCCGCCCCCAGGACCAGCAAGGCTCCGGCCTGGTGGTTGATGACCGACTCCTGAGCAGAATCCGGGGCGAATTCACCAGGAAATGCCTCGGACTCTCGACCACTCCAGTCCAGTTCCCACCGCATGGTGCATGAATACCACCTCTATATGACAACATCACCCTGTGACCCCTGATCCGACCCGCGATTCGCCTTCCGGTGAACCACTTGCCGCGGATCAGGTTGTGATGGAACGCACCCTCGCCGGCCCGATTCCGGTCATGTCGGATCTGCTGACCGGGGCGCCCTCAACTGAGACGTCACCCGACCAAACTCTCGATTTCACCAAGCCATCGGTTCCTATCATTATTGAAGACGGTGAAGTCAGAAAACGAATCCGCAGACCACTTGATCTTTTTCGCTTTGTAGTGGCGGTAGGAGTTGCTTTCGGCACCATTGCTCTAGGTTGGTTCGCCACGAGCACCACCGCCGGACTCGACAGCGATATTGGCTCCGGAGTGGCCCTGTTGCCATCGATTGTTGTTCTGGTTCTCAATATTGTCGGTGGCATCGGCATCTTGGGTTTACCCATTGCCGGCTCCATTAATCTCATTATTCGACGCCGGTTCCGTCAACTTTTCGATGCTCTGGTTGCTCTTTTTCTGGCCATCACTTTGCTATTTGTTATCGCCGCTGTTATTTCGAGTTTGGATAACACCCGACTTTTGGTGGCTCTCGCTGGATCCACCAGCGGTGCCAGCGAAGCGACCGCCCCGATTCTCGGTGGTGTTATTGCATTCGTCACGGTGACGCGCCTGATGGGTCGCAGACCGTGGGACGTTATTGCCGTAGTCGTAGTCGTGTCAGTAATCCTGGTGACGGTTCTCAGCGCCGGTATCGCTCTCGCAGGCATTGGATTATCGATTGCAACCGGTTGGGCAGTTGGTCTGCTCACCCGCTACGCCCTAGGCACTTCCACCACTCTGCCCCGCGGTGACGAAGTTGCCCAGGCTTTGTCCAAGGGCGGGTATCCGATCACGGAACTTCGATTCAACGACATGACCCAACGCGGGCGTCGTTACCTCGCTAAATCCCGATCCGGAGACACACTCCGGATAACCGTGCTGGATCGCGATCTCGAAGGTGCCGGCTTGGTCAATGCTCTCTGGACGAGCCTTCGATTGCGCGATGAACCCGGCAAAGGCGCATTCAATATGCGGCGGGCCGTGGATCAATCAGCACTCATTGCTTACGCGGCCGAGAATGCCGGAGCTCCGGTTCCACGTCTACTCCTCACCACCGAAGTCGGACCCGACTCGTGTGCACTCGCGCATCAACAAATTCCTGGAACCACCTTTGATCAACTCGATGACCTCACCGACCTAAACCTTGACTCTGCGTGGCGAGCTCTGCGCACTTTGCACGAGCATCAAATGAGCCACCGGTCACTCTCGGCTCGGCACCTATTGCGTTCCAGTGATGATCACATTTATCTACTCGGCATGGATCAAGGTGCAATAGCAGCGAGTGACGTTGCCCAACGACTTGATCTTGCCGAATTACTGTGCACGTTGGCCATGGTGACCTCGATCCAGCGAGCCGTGGACTCAGGTCAACGTGTTCTCGGAAGCGCAGGGTTAGCCCGCGCACTCCCAGCCCTACAATCTGTTGCACTCTCTCCCTCGACGCGCAAGGAATTACGCAAACACAAGGGAATGATCGTGTCACTTCGCGATGCCATCGTGGAAATGCGGCCCGATGCTGATACGGAGCCGATTCAAATCCAACGGGTCAAGCCACGCACCCTGATCATGATCGTTGTCGGATCAATTGCTGGCTACGTTCTATTGTCTCAACTCACATCAGTTGATCTTGGAACGCTGTTCAGCACTGCCAACTGGTGGTGGATCCTCGCAGCGCTTCTACTGAGTTTGATCACTTACGCGGGTGCCACCTGGTCGCTATCAGGATTTGTTCCTGAGAAATTATCGTTTGTTCGCACCCTGCTCGCCCAAGTCGCAGGTGACTTTGCCACTCTGGTATCGCCACCCACATTGGGAGCCATTGCAATTAACGTGCGCTACCTACAAAAGGCCGGTCTGCATCCGGCACTGGCAGCGGCCAGTGTGGGAGTTTCACAGGTCGCGGCCTTTGTGGCGCACATCGCTTTGCTCACCGCATTCGGTATCGCTGCGGGCACCCAGGCCGATCTCACCTTCAATCCCCCCATGTGGGCAGTCATCGGCGTGGCAGCCGTGGCCGTGGTGCTCCTGGCACTCCTAGCCGTCCCCTATGTTCGTCGAGAGATCTCTCGACGCATCGGTCCACTCCTCAAAGAGGTTATTCCGCGATTGGTCACGGTGGCACAGCGTCCCGGCAAGTTGCTCGAAGGCATTGGTGGAATCCTGGTGTTGAACCTCGCCTATGTCGGTGTTCTCTTCGCGTGTGTCGAGGCATTCGGCGGAAGTCTGAGTGTTGCCGTTGTCGCCGTTGTGTATTTGGCCGGCGCCACAATCGGTCAAGCAGCCCCCACCCCAGGTGGCCTAGGGGCTGTTGAGGCGGCTCTCGCTGCCGGCCTGACCGCCGCCGGTTTGGATGCCGGTCTCGCCGTTTCTGCGGTGTTGCTCTATCGCTTGGTCACTTTCTGGTTGCCCACTATTCCGGGCTACTGGGCATTTAATTACCTCACCAAGAAGAACGCACTTTAACTAGCAAGTTATGCCTATCGATAAGAGCAGGTAAGCGTTCACCGGATCCTATTTCCCACGAACTTAACCGGCCTGAGCCACCAGATTGCGCAGCACCCTCAGAGCCACCGAGATGGTGGCCAACTCGGTATCCTCACTGCTTAAAATTTCATCGAGGGTGGACCGAGTGCGCGCAATCCCCTCAATCCGGCTTGATTCCCATTGACGCACCCGCTCGGCTGCAGTTCCTGGATCCGTTGACTCACCCACTCGCAAAGCCAGCTCCGCAATAACGGCATAAAGATCGGTGCGCATGGCTTGGCGAGCTAATGCTGTCCACCGATCGCCTCTGGGTAATCCGGTGATGCGCACCAGTAGTCGATCAATATCGAATCGCTCAGAAAGAGTGAAATAAAGATCAATGACTTCCGACATGGGGATTTGCGTTTTGCGGGCTATTTCGATGATGTCCAATAAACTGAATACGTCGAGGCCTCCGGCGGCACGCCTGGCGAGATCCTCGGGCGCGCCTGCATCCACAAATCGTTGGGTCATGCGCAAAAATCGTTCCGATTCTTGTCCCTTAAGCGCCCCAGCAACGCCGGCAGCGTATTCATTAACGGTTGCTTGGTAAGCGGCTACCTCGCTGGCAATGTCAATGCCAGAGCCACGGTTTTGCAAAAACCAGCGCACTGCTCGGTCCAAAAGGCGTCGAACTTCAAGGTGCAAAGCCGTTCGAGCATTTACCGGCACTGTGGCGGGTAATTCATTAATCCAACTCCACGTGGTGTCGATTCCAAATATTTTCATGGCGGCCAAAGCAGCTTTGACAACTTCGACAGCACTCGCACCGGTCTCTTCAACCGCTCGAAAAATGAAAGTAATTCCGCCCACGTTGATCAATCGATTAGCAATAACCGTATTAGCAATTGCCGATCGCAGGGGATGCTGAATTATTAGCGGTCCGTACTTGTCCGCTAACTGTTGAGGAAAATACTCCACAACAAGGTGATCGCACCAAGGATCTAGCCCAAGTTCAGATTCATTGAGACTGCGGGTGACATCAATTTTTGCGTATGCCAAAAGTACTGCCAATTCCGGTGAGGTCAAACCTTCAGCAGCGGCTTTGCGGGTGGCGAATTCTTCGTCGTCTGGGAGATATTCAAGTGCACGGTTGAGGATTTCCTTGCGTTCAAGTTCCTTGATCATTCGTTGGTGCACACTGAGCAATCGAATAGCACCTGCCCGAGCATTGGACAGCACCACGTTTTGATCGAAATTATCGCTCAGCACAAGGTCCCCGACGGAATGGGTCATGTCCCGCAGGAGTGCATCGCGCTGCTCTACCGAGAGCTCACCGCTAGCAACCACTGGTGCGAGTAATATCTTGATATTTACTTCATGGTCAGAGGTGTCAACTCCGGCTGAATTATCAATCGCATCGGTGTTGATGCGCACACCTCCACGCGCTGCCTCTACTCGACCTAATTGTGAAAATCCGAGATTGCCACCTTCACCGACCACTTGGGCCCGCACATCGGTACCGTTAATTCTGATTGCATCGTTGGCCTTGTCGCCAACATCAATATTTGTCTCCGTGCTGGCTTTCACGTAGGTGCCGATTCCGCCATTCCACAGCAACTCAGCAGGGGCTCGCAAGATCGCGTTGATAAGTTGGTCGGGCGTGCAAGTTTCATCCAGAAAATCAATGCTGAGTGAATCTCGCATTTCCGGGGTGATCGCAACGGATTTAGCCGACCGAGGGAACACTCCCCCACCAGCGGAAATTAATTCGCGGTTGTAATCTGCCCACGAGGAACCTGGTAACTCGGCAAGACGCTGGCGCTCACGAAAGCTCGATGCTGAATCAGGATTCGGATCAATGAAAATATCTCGGTGATCAAATGCGGCCAATAACCGGATATGTTCACTGAGCAGCATGCCATTTCCAAAAACATCGCCGCTCATGTCGCCAATCCCAATGACCGTGAAGTCGTGCTCCTTGGTATCGATATCCATTTCCAAGAAATGGCGCTTTACCGATTCCCACGCCCCCCGGGCCGTAATGCCCATGGCCTTGTGGTCGTAGCCCGCAGATCCACCTGATGCGAAGGCGTCACCCAACCAAAAACCGTCATCTACGGCAATTCTGTTCGCAATATCGGAGAAGGAAGCTGTGCCTTTGTCCGCTGCGACCACCAAGTAGGTGTCATCGGAGTCATGGCGAACAACTCGTTCCGGTGGTACAACTTCGCCATCCACCAGATTATCGGTGACGGACAACAGAGAACGGATGAAATCTTGGTAGGCGGCAACACCTGCCTGAAGCCAGGTATCTCGATCTATTGCCGGATCTGGTAGTCGCTTGGCAAAAAAGCCACCCTTAGCACCGACCGGCACAATTACCGCATTCTTAACTTCCTGAGCTTTGACCAGGCCCAATATTTCAGTCCGGAAGTCTTCGCGTCGGTCACTCCACCGCAGGCCGCCCCGAGCTACATCGCCAAACCGCAGGTGCACGCCTTCCACGTGTGGCGAATACACCCAGACTTCATGAACGGGGCGCGGTAATGGAATATCGGGGATCAGGCGCGGCTCGAGTTTAAATGCCAATGCGGTTGTGGATCCTGGCGAAAAGACATTGTCCTGATAGAAATTTGTTCGCACTGTGGCAGCGATCATGGACCAGAACATGCGGAGAATTCGATCATGATCGAGGGAGGGCACTTCCGCCAATGCCTGCTCAAACTGCTCTAGTGCGGACTGCTCTACGGCACTCCGATCACCCGGGAAGTCTGGATCAAAACGTATTCGGAAAAAATCAATAAGCAATCGGGCAACCCCGCTGTTACCCAATACCACCGATTCGATGTAGCCCTGTCCGAATGTGGTGCCGATCTGCCGCATGTAGCGGGCATAGGCCCGAATAATGGTGCAATCACTCCACGACACGCCTGCGGTGACAATAAGGGTATTGAAAGAGTCTGACTCCGTGTTCCCAAACCATGCAGCTCTGAATGCATCCTCAAAGCGAGCAAATAGTGAGTCTGCGTTGAGCAGTTCACCCTCTGGCAACACAATTCCAAAATCCAGCACCCACGCTGACGGACGGCCCTTGCGCAGTACTTCATGTGGATGTTCATCAAGGACATCTACGCCTAAACGTTCGAGAATGGGAAGGATCCGAGTGAGTGACATGGCCGCCCCTACCCGAATCACCTTGAATCGCAAATCCCTGGAATCCGACACCACGGGGGCATACAGATCCAGAGCAAGTTCATCGGGTTTGAGGCCCTCAATGATCAGGGTGTCGTTCACCCCTGTCGCCGGATCAAAATCCTCTTTATACGACTCGGGGAAGGCGTCAGTAAACGAACCAATAAGACCTGATACTCCTCGGTCAATCAGGATTGTTTGATAGTCGTCCTCCCAACTTCGGGTGGCTTCTGCGAGTCTTCTTTCCAGATCACTGGGCTCAATCTCTGGAATGGCTTCGCCCTGTTCAATATGAACGATGTAGTGCAGGCGCGCAAGTACAGATTCACTGACCCGGGCCGAATAATCCACATGGGTGCCACCAAATGCATCGCGCAGAATATCCTCTAATTTCAGCCGTACCGCCGTGGTATAACGATCGCGAGGAAAATAGATGAGTGCAGAGACAAACCTTCCATAAGGATCATTACGTAAGTAGAGTTTCGTTTGACGACGTTCCTGGAGCAATAACACTGATTTGGCAATCTTTGCCAACTGTTCAGCAGTGATCTGAAAAAGTTCGTCACGCGGATAGGTATCAAGAAATTCCTCAAGATCCTTTGCACTGTGCGATCCCGGAATGAAGTTGAGTTCTCGTTCCACTTGACGGGCTTTCTCCCGCAATACCGGAATTTCCAAGACCGAATCTGAATACGCACGTGCCGCAAACAGGCCAAGGAACCGACGCTCACCCACAACATCACCCTGGTCATTGAAAGTCTTCACACCGATGTAATCCAAATATCCCGGGCGGTGAATGGTGGACCTAGAGTTGGCTTTGCTGAGCACCAGTAACTCTTGCTCCCGTACCTTGGCTCGAACAGCCACGGGCAATTGTGCAAAACTTTCAGAAACTTCACCGCGTTGCTCCGGTTGTCGCAAAATACCCAGGCCAGTGTTGGGCACGGGAGCCAGTGCCGGCTCGCCATTCACATCCACCAAAAGGTATTCGCGATACCCAATAAAAGTAAAACTGTCTTGGGTCAGCCAGTCCAGCAGCGCAATCGCTTCATCGCGTTGTGCCTCGGTCACCTGACCTAGCTGCTCTCGACGAAGCACCCCGGAGATCTCAATAGCCTTCTTGCGCATAAGTGACCAGTCACTCACCGCTTTGCGAACATCAGAGAGCACTCTTTCAATCTCAGGAACTAATGCATCCAGATCGTTGCTGACAAAATCCCTCTCAATATGAATGTGCATCCAGGACTCCGCGATCATGCCTTCGGTGACCGCATTCACATCAATGTCGTGCACTTCCACGAGCTCACCATCTGCGCGAGTCACCGCAAGTTGCGGGTGAGCCACCAGATAAATTGCTCGACCATTGCGGGTCAACTCCGTTGTCACTGAATCAACAAGGAAAGGCATATCGTCGGTCACGATCTCGATCACGGAATACGTCGATTCCATTGAATCCTGATCTGGTGGTGTCCACGCCCGTACCAGAGCCTGCCCCGTGGTTCGCTGACTTGCCCACTCCACCATTCCGCTAGCGTGTAGCGGGATCACACTCTCGGAATCGAGGTCTCTGAACATGCGAGAATGAACAATCCCGAGGGATCGATCGCTGACATTTGGCACACCCCTACGGTAGTCCTCATCAGGCTTCGCGACCACAAAGGACGGATGCACATGCCGAAAGACTTCACCCACACCCAGAATTTTCCAACCGATCCGGAAACTCTTTTCAAACTCTTGGCAAATGAGGAGTTTATCCTGGCAAAATGTGCTGCTACCGGATCGCTGACGGCAACGGCGAGCATCTCCCCTGGCCCTGACGGGTCCATGACGCTCGTCAGTACTCGAGTGCTTCCAGCGGATCTCCCCGGACCGGCCAAGTCACTTGTCGGCGACACGATCACGGTCACTGAAACCCAGGTGTGGACGCCAGCGGACACCAATGGTTCGCGAACGGCCCAGGTGAGTGTTGAGTTTTCAGGACCGATGAAATTTGAAGGGCGCCTGCAACTCACACCGACGCCCACCGAAACCACCATTACAACTACCGGAAAGTTCACAGCATCGGTGCCATTTATTGGTGGAAAAATTGAGAAAGTGGCTGCTGAACAAACCACTCGCTACCTCAATGCCGAAGAACGAGTTGCGCGCGAACGACTCTAATTGATTCCGGCCCACATATTGTGACTCGTTCGCAGTGAAGTCTCCAACACGTGCAGGCGCTTTGTGGAATCCATTAAATTCGCGCCGATCACGTTGAGGTCTTCGGGTGTTGGCCGTGCAAAGTGCACTCGAGCACCCGCTTGTTCCACAATGTCAATTTCATGTTGGGCTGTATGGGTAATGTGCGAACGCCATCGACGCTCCAACTTGGCTCCGATGCCCGACGGGTGATCCGACCCGGTGGCAGCCATGGGAGCAATGACATAGACCTCATCGCAGTCGTATTCGGCAACAACATCAACGCTCGTCGCCGAGATTGCACCACCGTCGACATAGGTACGACCATCGATGGTGATGGGTGTGAACCAGCCAGGGATGGCACAGGACGCCATGACGGCATCTGATAACGGCACCCGCGGCGCACCTGGGCGACCGAACACGACTCGTTTGCCGGTGTCGTAGTCCATTGCGACAATCCACAATTCCGGTGGCGACTCAGCCCAGGCCCCCATGGGCGACACAGCATCGATTAAGTGTCCGATCCGCTCGAGGCTTTTACCGCCTTGGGGAAGCAGGCCGGATAACACCGCTGTTGCCGGAATCTTGCCAATGTTTCGCAAGCCCACCCCAATGAGACCGGGGGATCCGGGTAGCCACTGTCGAGGTGAACCAGGACGACCGCCACCCGTAGCACGCTGTGGATCCCACTGATACCCCTCGAGTGGGCCACTCGTCACTTTTTGATCACTGTAATGCTGAATGAGTTCATCGGTTGTCACACCACGTGCCATGAGGCTTGCCAAAACTGAGCCCGCCGAAGTTCCCACCAACAGATCAACTTCATTGATGGAGAAACCTTGGCTCTGTTCCAAAGCGCTGAGAGCCCCGACCGCCCAAGTACCACCGAGAACTCCCCCACCACCTATCACAATGGCTCGTTTGGGATTACCCACGATTAGTCATTCACCACCCGCAGGTGCGGTGGGGATCCCGTAACACCGGGGGCACCACGCCGATATCGCTGATTCAGCGCAGCTCGCATCCCAATAACTGAATCACTAAATCCAGCTGCCAGAACGGAGAGATCTGAAATGGCGTCACGGTCTGACATCAGTCCAATATGCAAAGTGCCGTTGTAGCTGGTGAGTCCAACACTTAATGTTTGGCCCGGCACCAGCGGAATACTTGGGTAGGTTGCAATCATTTCTGAGCCAGATGCATAAAGTGCATGCTGTGGTCCTGGCACATTAGTGACCGTCAAGTCATAGGTTCGGCGGGCGAGAGTAGAGGCCACCCGAGCACCGAGTGCATGCATGGTGGCCGGCCCAAATCCGGCAATTTGCACAATCGCTCCAGCTCCCATGAATTCATTGCTGGGATCGAGAACCGACATTTGGTTAACAATCATGTGTAATCGATCCGCCGGATCGTATTCATTAATTGGCAGGTCAATCAAATACGCATTTACTCTGCCACCCAAACCGTCAGGGTCAGGGCCGGGTGCTTCTAAGGAGACCGGGACCAATGCGCGAAATCGACCGGTGTTCAAGGTTGCCGTAAAAAGAGAGTCATGCTTGGCCAACCATGATCGCATTGCACCCGTGACAATAGCCAAAATAATGTCGTTAACTGTCGCGTCAATACCTACCCTGCGTGCTTCGACTTTCAATTGCCGTAGTTGCTCTAGTTCAATATCTAGTGAATGGAATCGACGTTGAGCACCTAATTTTGCCTTAAGGGGTGAACTCGTTCCAAGCTTTGCCAGCGACACGACATTTTGGATGGAATCTTGAACGGCTCGGACTCCGCCATTGACTACATCCTGAACATTAGTCACTATTTCCCGCACGGAACTCGCAGCAATATCGAGGGCTGCCGTTGGGTGAGTCAATGCTTGGGTCACGCTGGCACTCACTAATTCAATTGAACCCGGTTCACTCTGAGGACGCCACGAATCAGGTGGTCCAGCGGGAGTGTCGGGAAGGGAATCCAAAATGACTTGGGAAATATCAAGCGCCGCGAGACCATCGACAAGGGCTTCGTGACTTTTGGTCACGATGGCGAATTGACCATTCGCCAAACCCTCAATCAGATACATCTCCCACAGCGGGCGACTGCGATCGAGCGGGCGACTCATGAGTCTGGCAACTAATTCATCTAATTGCTGGCGGGTCCCTGGCTTGGGCAATGCGGATCGGCGAACATGGAAGGACACATCGAATTGAGTGTCATCGATCCATACCGGTCGAAAGATTCCCAATGGGATGGATTTGACCCGCTGGCGATAACGGGGGACAAAGGCCAGACGGCGGCGGATTAATGTGACCAGCCGCTCATGATCAAAGCCAGAATCCGGTGCCTGAAAAATCGATACGGTGCCAATGTTCAGCGGGGCTTCACCAGATTCAATATAAAGAAAAGAAGCATCGAGGCTGCTTAGCCGATCCATGGGCATCCCTCGGTATCTCCTCGGTGGAGATTTCTCGCGCACATCCCACTATTCTCACATGACCGGGCAACTGCGGGGATTGAGAACACCGTTTTGGGTGTTTCATGACATATACTCCCAAGGTGAAACTTCCCCGTTTACTCATTCCCGTAACGGCCATGTTGGCCCTTGCGCTAGTTGCTGGCGGGATCTTTGGCGTGATCAGCGGCAACACATCCAATGCCATTGCCTCAGAATCTGACACCTCCCCCAGCCCAACAAGTTCACCTGCCGCTAAACCTGCCGTCAAGTCGGCGCCCAAGCCTGCCGTGAAGCCGGCTAGTTCAACGACCACCCAGCCAAGCTCGACAACTTTCACACCAAATCCGACAACGTTCACACCAAGTCCGGCACCCAAGCCAAAAAAGCCCAAGGCCGCGACTCGGGAGCGCAAGGCAAGGAATGTTCCGGAAATGCCGATGGATAAAGGTACGGGACGGCGAATTGTTTATGACAAATCCCTGATGACCGTGTGGGTCATGAACAAGAACAACGAAGTTGTGTACCGGTTTCCTATTGTTGGACGCTGGGATCGTCCGGTCATGGGGGATTACAAAATTTTCTCCAAGTCTGAGCACAGTGGCAACCCGAATTCAAAAGTCACCTTTGAGCACATGACCCGTTTTGCCTACGGAAATGACGGTAAGACGGCGATTGGTTTTCACAGTATTCCCAAGTACTACGACGGCCGCATGATGCACTCGGTCAAGCAACTGGGTCTACCGATTGCCAGCGGCGGATGTGTGCGGATGGCGGCCGAAGATGCCGAAAAGCTTTACGAGTGGTCGAAAATCGGTGATCTTGTTGTAGTGCTGCCGTCTCCGTAATTGTCTGGCTGCAGTTCCAGAACCTTCCTTCTTGTGAATGGCGACTTCCAGAGACTTAAGTTGACCGGCAGCCTTTCGCAAGGCGCGAAATATTTTAGAGTTTATTCTGACTTCTGCCATGGTCGCACTCGTTTTGATCATGGTTTCAGCAACCGGATCCTCGGGAACCATAATGAGCAGCGGCACATGCGCCCTATCCTGATTGTTCTCCTGAATCCGCCCTGTGTTTTTTTGACTTAGGGAACCACGACCAGCGAGCCCGGCACAAATTGTGTCGAATTCTCTGTGCAGCATATTTCGATGCTTGGGATTGACTCTATTCACAAGGAATGCGGTCCGCGCATTTGCGAAATACTTGGAGTGTGACCCAAAATCGTGAACCAGCCGCAAGGCCCCAACTGCATCTGGTCGAATGACGACCATGACCGTGTCTGCCGCCTTTAATGCGGCAAGACCTGCCATATTTCGAATTGGACGCAAGCGAGCAAGTGGATCAACGTAGTGACTGTCCACCAAGTCCATCGAGTCCGCCTGATCAGCCGGTGCAACCACTATTGGTGAAATGTCAATAACAATCCGGTCAAAGAAATCACGAGCTCGATCAATAACCGAACCGAGTGAGGCCGCCGCAACTTCCGGCCACCGTTGTGGGTCACTTATTCCGGTTAAAACCCAGAGGTTGTTCTTGAGCTCCCGACAAGCACTGGACAGACTCCTCTGATCGAGTGAATTTTGATCCGCGTATCTACACGCCACCACAATTCCACTCAAGTCATCGGTCACACCCAAAGCGGTTGCCAATGATGGAGCAGACGTGTCAGCATCAATGAGTAATACTCGCTCGCCGTCACGCGCCCACGCCTCAGCAAGCCCAATTGCCAGGGTGGATCGACCGGTAGATCCAGTAGCACTCCACATGCACACTACGTGCGCACCCCCGTTGCTCGCTAATCCTTCGCGAGCTAACCCTTCGCGAGCTAATCCTTCGCCGGCTAACCCTTCGCCGGCTAACCCTTCGCGAGCTAACCCTTCGCGAGCTACCGGACGGTTCTCGACTCGGTGCATTGATTGACCGATGACATTGATAACCTCCTCGACGTCAATGCTGCCAGTCGAGTACGAATCTGGATGGGCTTCCAATTCCGACGCACTTGGAACGTCTGCGTTTGCTGAATCACGGAACCGCACTACTTGACTCAAACCCCACGACCGAGCCAACGAATATTGGCGATCAGTGCTGGCGAGAATCGTGACCATGTCTGTGTGGTCCATGATCGCTGCGAGAACCTCACGACTGAGTTTGGATAGGTTCATGTCCACCAGTACTGGTGCGCCTGGAGAGACTGCACTTGCTGCGAGTAACTCAACTGCATCGACGCACCGACGACGCACATCAATTCCAGCACTTTGCGCGTGTCGGAGAAGGACACTTTCCACTGTCGGATTACTTATTCCCCAAATCATTGGGGGGTGAATTAGTTCATCTCGCTGGATTTTTGGAATCACGGTGCACCGCTGCTAGATAGGTGACCGAGTGTTTCTGCGAGGGGAACCTTGACCAGATCAATGACCCCGGTGCGCATGGCCATCACGAGGGCCGGGACATCGGCTTCTGGAACTGATAACACAACGCCGATATCACCCCCTGTTCCCACCACCTCGCGGGCAATTTCGATTACCGTGATGTGCGACAACACTTTATTGGGAGCTATCGATGCCGGCGCTGAAGTCGACACATTCGAGGAATCAGCACTCGCCCAGACATCTACTTGATCTCCAGGGTTCACTCCAATAGCAACATGTAACGGATCCACCGGTACCGTCACCACTCGTACCGGCATTTCATTTGCACTTCCAAGAGCGGCGGCTGGAATGAATTCCCCCACTCCAACGGGTCGAACTAGCACACCCGGGGGTGGATTCAGTCCCTGGAAATACGACTCTTCTGTTCCACCGAGTGCAACGACAATCGGTTCTACCGAAACTGGATTACTCCCTACGGCAAGATCCGATGTTGCTCGCCACAGGGTGACGGTCTCCTCCCCGGAAGCCATAACTCTGGCACCAATGAACATGGAACCAATCAACACGCTGACGCCGACCCACAGACGCACATCACCCCAGCGCGAGGATCGTGTACGAGTCACCTTGGTTGGTTTACCCCATTGCATAACTACTCCTCTGCGCACCTGGGCTAGGAAAACTTTTTATAGATCCGATGCACTGACTATGCTTCACTCACCCGAAAAAGAAAAACGGTTATCCACAGCCGTAGACGTAGTGCTGCTAGATCGACTCTCATTTGGCACCATGAGTTCATGCGATTTCTTACCCTGACTGATGTCGCCGAAACTCTGAATATTTCCGCGGCCCAGACTTATGCCCTTGTACGCAATGGTGAATTGCCCGCCATCAAAGTTGGTGGTCGAGGACAGTGGCGGGTGGAAAGTCAAGTACTCGAAAGCTATATAGCGGACATGTACACCCAAACAAAGCAGTTTGTCCAGACGAATCCATTGAGCAGAGAGCCATTGAGCAGAGAGCCATTGAGTAAAGATCAGTCCGTGTTTTAAAGGATCACTAACCGACTCAAGCTCTCCAGAGGTACCAATTCTGCCGCGCTCCCGCGATGAATGCTGATGTAATCCCCACCCACTTGGCACAGTACCCCGACTGCAACAGCACTATTACTGTGCCTGGCAGCACAATCACGCACGGCGATCTTTAGCCCGATGCGGTCTCGCAACCACGCTTGCACCGTTGGTTGTCGCGTTGATTGTCGCGTTGGTTGATGATTCGGGCCCACACATCTTCGCAACCCACGCAGCGCGACCACGGTGCTGAGATTCACCAATTGGCAATCGTCAATTATCAACCAGTCGCGGTTTACGCCCGTTAATACGCCCGTTAATACGCCCGTTAATCCGCCCGTCAATTCACCACGCACTTTATGTCCGCCCAGATCATGTCCGCCGAGTTCACGCCCGCCGAGTTCACGCCCGCCGAGTTCACGCCCGTCGAGTTCATGCCCACCGAAACCACTCCCGCTCATTGTGATCTGAATGAATGCGCCCACCGAATCCCTAGCCAGTTCGATCAGGGTTAGTTGCGATAACTCTGCTTCGGCCAACCCGGCAGCTTCATCGAAGACCTGGCGATCCAGCTCGGCCTGCACCGCGGCCCCGGCCTCAATCCACGGCAGGTGCAACTTGGACTCGTTATTGAGCTCCACCCTGAAATCAACAACTGAGCCTTCCTCCGCCACCTGTCGATTGTCCCTGCGCTCGCACCCGGAAACCAGATCAAAGATTGATCTTGTGGATAACCACAGAATTGATCTTCAGTTGATTAGAAGTCAACAAATTGGGCATAACTATTTTAGACAACTAAATACTTGGCTCTTCCCCGGATAGAAATCCACAGGTCTTTATCCAGCCTTGACAGTAAAGATTGGTATGAGCAGATAATTCCAATGCAATTAAACGAAAGCAAACATAACCAAATAAAGCTAAACAACGAGACAGGAAGAGTCATGACCGATCCATTGGTTCCTGAGTGGGACCCCGCGAAAACACTGGATAACGGAACCCCGCCAACACCAACTTTGACCCTGATCCACGGCGGTCATTCCGATCCGCAAATGCCCCTTCCACTCCAATGGCAAATTGCCCCAGGTGTGCCGGTGGTGCGCCCCATCCCGCCAGCCACCACCCATGGATTACCCACACATATTGAGGTCATTAACGACCAAGGGTTTCCCACCACCGTGCCCCATCCGGTGTATTGGGCCAGTCACATGGCTCGCATGGTCTTCGAAGTGGGGTGTGGTGAGCGTCCCTCCGCTCAATTGAATAAATGGGTAAGTCGCGAACCCCTTACCCTGTTGGCTTTGCGTGGCCAGAGCTACGCTCGACATCCCGCCACTCGCGCCCAGAAGGGCCTCTCGAGACTGCGCAAGGTCAGTGGTGTGAGGGCCATGCAGGTGGCACCCGGGATCATCGAGGCGAGTGCGGTCCTCGTTGGAACTGCCCGATCACATGCAGTTGCCATGCGGATGGAAGCACGAGGCTCAC
The DNA here is from genome assembly GCA_903896585.1 of uncultured bacterium. Lineage (GTDB taxonomy): Bacteria > Actinomycetota > Actinomycetes > S36-B12 > S36-B12 > UBA4592. The sequence goes on along the minus strand of CAITYI010000185.1, from coordinate 3,188 downwards.
AGTGGATGCTCACCGCAGTCGAAATGCGCTAATGCTGTAATGCCAAAATGCTGGAGAGCCATTGATTAATTTAGTTGCCCGCTTTGCGATTCGCTCGCTCGGCACGACGGCGCTCCGCACGTGAGGCATTAGGGTCCACTTCAATAATCCCGGCATCGGTAGTTTCCATGTCACCGTGAATTACTTCACCTGATTCATCCGGTGCCGAGTACTCCATGTGAGTAGGACGTTCAGGAGCGAGCCCCTTTGCCGATATCTCGGGGGTTGGCAGGAATCCGGTGGCGTCCTTCAGCCCTTCAATAACCTCAGCTGTTTCTTCGGAAACCTGGGGCTTAACTTGAACTTCCACATGAAATAGGTAACCGACAGTTTCTTCTTTGATGGAGTCCATCATGGCGATAAAGAGGTCATAGCCTTCGCGCTGGTATTCGATTAGTGGATCTCTCTGAGCCATGGCGCGCAGTCCGATGCCATCGCGCAGGTAATCCATTTCATAGAGATGCTCACGCCATTTTCTATCCAAGACCGACAGTATGACTCGACGCTCTAATTCGCGAGTGACTTCTTCGCCCAACTCTTGCTCACGGAGATCATATGCGTGCTCGGCATCATCGATAAGCTCCGCTTTGAGCAGGTCGGCACTCAACCCGCCCAAATCACCGCCTGACTCTTCGAGGATTTCATCGAGGGTGACTTTGACCGGATACAACTGCCGTAATGCGCCCCACATTCGATCAAGATCCCATGATTCTGGATACCCGTCAGCAGTAGCGGAATCCACATAGCCGCTCACCGTTTCGCGAATGAATTCGCGCACCTGTTCTTGAATATCCTCGCCCTGAAGAACCCGCCGCCTTTCACCATAAATCACCAAGCGCTGACGGTTAAGGACATCGTCATATTTGAGTACATCTTTTCGAATTTCAAAGTTTTGCGCTTCTACCTGACTTTGGGCTGATCGAATTGCGTTTGAAACCATCTTCGCTTCGATCGGGACATCGTCGGGCACATTGAATCGACGCAAGAAAGCATCGACCATGTCAGACTTGAAAAGTCGCATCAGGTCGTCTTCAAGGGATAGGTAAAATTGTGACTCACCCGGATCCCCTTGGCGACCAGATCGACCACGGAACTGATTATCAATTCGACGAGATTCATGGCGTTCCGTGCTCAGAACGTAGAGGCCGCCAAGTCCGACCACTTCTTCATGCTCATTTTTCACAGCAGCTTCGGCCGTGGCAACAGCGGATTTCCACGCAGCTTCATAAGCTTCCGGGTCCTCAACCGGATCAAGACCCTTACGGGCCAGGTCCATGGCCGCTAGGGCTTCGGAGTTACCGCCGAGCATGATGTCCGTGCCGCGTCCGGCCATATTGGTCGCGACCGTTACGGCACCTTTACGCCCTGCCATCGCCACGATTGCCGCCTCACGTTCATGCTGCTTGGCATTTAGTACTTCATGGGGAATGCCATTTTTCTTGAGCATTGCGGACAGCTCTTCTGATTTATCCACGCTCGTTGTGCCAATTAGAATCGGCTGCCCGGTTGCATGACGTTCAATAATGTCCTCAAGAACAGCGGCATATTTAGCCTCTCGAGTCCGGAAGATTAAGTCAGCATTGTCAATACGAACCATGTCGCGGTTCGTTGGAATGGGAACAACACCTAAGTTGTAAATCTGATTAAACTCCGCCGCTTCAGTCATTGCCGTACCGGTCATACCACCGAGTTTGTCGTAAAGACGAAAGAAGTTCTGCAAAGTCACGGTCGCCAAAGTCTGGTTCTCGGCCTTAATCTCCACACCCTCTTTGGCCTCAATGGACTGGTGTAGGCCTTCGTTGTAACGGCGACCTTTCAGGATACGACCGGTGTGTTCATCGACAATAACAACATCACCTTCCATGACTACATAGTCGCGATCACGCTTGAATAATTCCTTGGCACGAATCGCGTTATTCAGGTACCCCACAAGCGGGGTATTCACCGTGTCATAAAGGTTGTCAATTCCTAATTCGTCTTCCACTACGTCAATGGCTGCTTCCAGCACTCCGACGGTCTTCTTTTTTTCGTCGACCTCGTAGTGTTCATCCCGCGTCAATTTGCGGGTGATGCGAGCGAATTCACCATACCAATCAGTGGCCTGATCAGCCGGACCACTAATGATGAGAGGTGTTCGCGCTTCATCAATGAGAATAGAGTCAACTTCATCGACAATTGCAAAGTGATGGCCGCGTTGGACCATTTCCTCTGTACTCCACGACATGTTGTCACGAAGGTAGTCAAAACCGAATTCATTATTCGTGCCATAGGTAATGTCCGCAGCGTAGGCCTCACGTCGCTCAGCTGGGGTCATCCCGTTGAGAATGGTGCCTACCTGTAGGCCGAGGAAACGGTGCACTCGCCCCATCCACTCCGAGTCGCGCTCTGCGAGGTAGTCGTTGACGGTTACGACATGCACACCATTTCCCGCAATAGCGTTGAGGTACGCCGGCAACGTAGAGACAAGCGTCTTACCTTCACCCGTGCGCATTTCAGCGATGTTCCCTAAATGTAATGCCGCACCACCCATAATCTGAACGTCGTAGTGTCGCTGACCCAGTGTGCGCTTTGCTGCCTCGCGCACTGTCGCAAACGCCTCGGGCATGAGATCGTCGAGCGTCTCCCCCTCCGCAAATCGCTGTTTGAATTCCTCGGTCAGGGCGCGCAGTTCTTCGTCGGTGAGATCCACAAAGTCTTGTTCAATGGCATTGACGGTGCGAGCGATTCCCTCGAGCTTGCGGAGCGTCTTTCCCTCACCCGCACGAAGGATTTTGTCGAGAACACCCACGTTGAGACCTTCCAGAAGTAACGATTGGATAAAGACAGCAACCGCCATGGTAGTTGCCCACCCTTTTCAGTGCACGACCGGATTTCCCCAAGGCATCCACAGACTGGTATGACCCCCTGTTCACCGCTGGGGATCCACGGGAATCTTAGGCATGTACCGAATTATGGGAGATATTGCTGATCTCGTCCTAGGACGCCGGTGTATTGGCTGCGAAGCAGTGCCCACCCTGCTGTGTGCGACCTGCAGAGACAACATGTCAGGTCAGGCCAGGATAACCCGGGATCTGATGTTCAATGACATCTCTGAGAACTTACGAATACCTTTGGCGGTCGCGCACTCCTACGCTCCCCCGCTCAGCACG
>CAITYI010000184.1 GCA_903896585.1 uncultured bacterium | reverse complement strand
ATCGTGTTCATTCTTGCCACCGACGGTCTCCTCACCCGTGCGGTGACCTACGTCAGCCCCAATCAGTGGCCGAGCACCGAGTTGAGTCGCAACTACTGGTGGCCTGCCGAAGTCCGGGCCGTTGCCGACCAAAGTATTGCTTCAAACCCAATTGGTTGCGTCTACTTGGAGCAGGGCGATCTATTGCCAACTGTGCTTAAAGATGGTCAGCGGATGTACGCGTGCACTCGCATCTTGTCCGGGCTCTCGGGCATGGATGCATCCGCTCAGGGACTTGTTGATTTCCAACGCCGAGAGTGGTTTACCAACGAAGAATCCTGGTTGAACGAGTACCCCAACTTGATTGAACTTCCACCTGAGGTGCGGGCCAAGCAGCTCATTTTGATCTCAGGAAATAATGACGTCACCGGTCTAGAAACTATCGATGTCCTCTTGCAGCGCTATAAGCCCGAATGGGCACAGTAAAGTCGCCCCTCGTGAGTCGGATTTTGGTAGTGCTCCCCAGCCTCAATGAAGGCGTGACCATCAGTGCCCTTGTCACCGAAGCCACCGAGGCGTGCTCCTCAATTAACGCTGAGCTTGAGTTCCTCGTGGCAGATGACTCCCAAGGCAGTGATCAAACCCTCAACGAATTAGCGGCTCGGGACTCGCGAGTGAGGCTCTTTATTCCCACCTCCCGCTTGGGCCACCAGCGCGGACTCACCGCAGCCCTGCGCAGTGTGCGCGAGGAACTCCCAGAGTTTGATGTAGTCATCACCATGGATGCAGACGGCGAAGACCGGCCGCAGGACATTCCTCGTTTGGTGCAACCCGTGTTAACGCAATCGGTTGACCTCGCACGGGCAAAGCGCGGCAAGCGGGACGTTCATCAATCTTTCAATCTTGGGTACTTGACCTACCGGGCTCTCTTTCGCACTTTGACCGGAATGAAAATCACCAGTGGCAATTTCGCGGCCGCTCGCGGTAGTTGGTGGCATGCTGAAATTCAGTCCAATATTTGGAATCTCACTTTCAGTGGAACACTCGCCAGCATTACCGGCCGAGTGGTGGATATCCCCTGTGATCGCGATGCCAGACGTGAGGGTAAGTCCCGCATGAACTTCTCAGCTCTCATTGGTTACGGGCTCATGTTTGCGCTGCCGTTCTCACTCAAAATCGCGGTGAGAGCTGCCGTGGTCACTGCCGTTGCGAGTGTTCTCGCCGTCGTCATGATTCTCACCGTTGTTGCATTGCGATTGTTCACAGAAACATCGACCCCGGGTTGGACCACCACCGTGGCCTTTGGAGCGGCAGGTGTTGTGTTGATTGCCTTCGTTGCTCTCACCAGTGCCTTGGTCTTGTATGCGAGTACCAATGCTGCTCGTTCTGACTCCGGCCGCATTACTGACTAATGACAGCGAAATCGAAAGTTGCCCTCACAGTCCTTGGGATTGCGATTCTGGCCCTGTATTCCTCGTGGGGTAGGCCACTGTGGTTAGACGAATACCTTCACTTTATTTTCGGTGGGTTTGCTAGTTGGGGGGATGCGTGGGCTGCAGT
>CAITYI010000183.1 GCA_903896585.1 uncultured bacterium | reverse complement strand
GGCGTAGGCATAGGAGGCAACAATGTCGCCGGCATCCCAGGCCTGTTCACTTAACATTGCCCATGCCAATGAACTCGTGGGGTACTTCTTCACCACAGCTTGTGGATCAGCACCACCTTCAAGTTCGGTTTGTGCTGGATCCCCTGCGGGCAGCAAAGTTGGCTCGGGACCGCCGAGCAGGTTTGTTCCGGAAATACTCACTAGTTCATCTTCGTTCCGACAGAGCGCAGGTCCTCGCACGCTAACTTTACCCGATCGGCCATACCTTTTTCAGCTGCCTTGCCATAAGCCCGCGGATCGTACTGCTTCTTGTTACCTACATCGCCATCGATTTTCAGGACACCGTTGTAATGAACGAACATGTGATCAGCGATCGGGCGGGTGTAGGCGTACTGGGTATCGGTGTCAATATTCATTTTCACAACACCGTAATCAAGGGACTCGCGAATCTCACTCAACAGCGACCCTGATCCACCGTGGAACACCAGGTCAAATGGCTTCTCGACTCCGTATTCCTTACCCACGGCGATTTGAATGTCATTGAGAATCGAGGGAGTTAACACCACGTTGCCGGGCTTGTACACACCGTGCACATTGCCGAATGTTGCTGCAACCATGTAACGCCCGCGCTCACCTAGACCAAGTTTCTTTGCAGTTGCTAGACCATCTTCAACCGTGGAGAACAGCTTTGCGTCATGGGAGGCTTCAATGCCATCTTCTTCACCGCCGACCACACCAATTTCAATTTCCAAAATGATGCGGGCCTTCACGCAGGCTTCCAACATTTTCTCAGCAATGTCCAGGTTTTCCTCTAGCGGTACCGCGGAACCGTCCCACATATGTGACTGAAAAAGTGGCTCGAGTCCTTTGGCAACACGTTCCTGCGAAATCGCAAGCAGGGGTTCCATAAACCCTGGGAGTTTGTCCAGAGGGCAATGATCGGTGTGCAGTGCGATGTTCACGTTGTACTTCGCGGCAACCACATGGGCGAACTCGGCAAGTGCAACAGCACCGGTAACCATGTCTTTCACGCCTTGACCCGAGGCGAACTCGGCGCCGCCCCACGACACCTGCACGATTCCGTCTGACTCTGCCTCTGCAAAGCCACGAATCGCAGCATTAATTGTCTGGGAGGAAGAGGTATTAATGGCCGGGTAGGCGAACTTCCCAGCTTTGGCTCGATCGAGCATTTGGGCATAAACCTCTGGCGATGCAATAGGCATGGGAACTCCCCTTTGATTTGGACTCTTATTTCCTATCCTTCCACTCGCTCATTACCGTCATGTAACCGGTTAACCTGCCCAATTGAGATCGATCGTGGTGGAGAAGCTATGACTCTGCGGAGTTTAGAAACAAGTCTCGAAACAGATGCCATCCAACGCGCAGAATCGGGGTGCACCCAGCCAAGGATCCTCTCGGCACTCGAGTAATCCCATGACAAATCTCGCTGGAAAACCGGCTCGTGGTGGGCAATCCTATTCCTCAAGAGCACCAGTTGAGCAAGAATTCTTTCCACCTCGTGACGCCTCGTCGCCATATTGGCGTCACCGTACGGAAATGCAAAACCCAGGCTTGGGATCCACAGGCTCGTCAGGTAGCGACGGGACGCGAGATACCTCCAAAATCCGAAACTTAATTCAGTGACGACCTTGCCGTGCCAATCACCCTGAGCCCCAACTCTGTTGGCTCGAGCGCGTGCCCGGTCAAGATCTGACTTACCCCGTGCATCGACTGGAATGGTGTCGAGCCACGATTGGCTACCCGATGCATGCGCCCAATTCCGCAATTGTCGATCAAAAGCATTTCGGATGAAAACTTCGAGGATGCCCATCGTTTGAAAACAAGCCGCCGACAGTCGCATGTTCCACTTATACAGCTTGAGAGCATCACGAATATTCCCATCGCAACTCTGCAGATAAGGCCTTAACCGAGTTTCGGTCAACAAAGCCACTACTACTTCTTCACTCTGGCGTAGATCTGAGCCGCGAGGATTTGGCGGTGTGGGACTAGACATCAGAAATTACTGCGGTAATATCTGGAGCGAAGACCCCGGAACGATCCCTAGCCAAGGCTAAATCGCCGGGGTTACTTAATTGGTACCTGGAATAACGCGTGTGCATTGCTCCATTGTCAGGCTACAACGTTGTCTACTACCAAATACATCAAGTCCTGTGGAAAACTTCACACGTAAAATTGGCCACGACTCTGTTTTGTGTTGGCGGGTGTACGTGACAACCACGACATACCAAACATTCATTCACATCACTGCGATATCAGCACTACACCGCCCACTGCCGCACCCACTCATGCATAGCGATCGCGGCAGCAGCGCCGACATTGATAGATCGGGTTGACCCGAACTGGGAAATCTCGACGAGCGAATTGCACCCTATGCGCATGGGTTCAGAAAGACCCGTGCCTTCTTGACCGACAACGAGAACACAGCGCTCGGGGAAAGTGAATTTCTCAAGTTTGACCGAGCCTGGCATGTTGTCGATCCCAATAACGGGAATGTTCTGTTGCTGGGCCCACTGAATAAAGTCTTCAGCATTTTCATGATGATGAACATGCTGGTAACGGTCGGTCACCATGGCGCCGCGACGATTCCAGCGTTTCTTGCCCACAATGTGAACTTCACCAACCAGGAATGCATTCGCGCTGCGTACAATTGTGCCAATGTTGAAATCGTGTCCAAGATTTTCAATAGCAATATGCATGGGATGCCGCTTAGTGTCTAAGTCAGCAACAATCGCTTCAAGTTTCCAGTAGCGGTATTGGTCAACCACATTGCGACGGTCACCCTCACGGAGTAACTCAGGATCGAAGTGATCAGCAGTGGGCCAATCACCCTCCCACGGCCCAACCCCAACGACCTTGAATGGCTCGCCATCAGGTTCGTCGACTTGCACCGTTGCTTCCTCCACAAGAGTGAACTTAACCACTACCCTTGCAGGGTGCTGAAAACTCTCATTAATTTTATCCGCGGAGCCCTGATTGGTGCTGCTGAGGTAGTTCCCGGGGTGAGCGGCGGAACCCTCGCACTCATTGTTGGCGTGTATCAAACACTGCTGGACGCAATCGCAGATGCCGTTCTGTCTGTTCGCCAATTGCTCGGCCTTGCCGGGGACAAAGCATCCCCGAGAAGTTTTTTAACGACCCTCCGGTCATTGCCATGGGCGTTGTTAATTCCGCTCGCTATTGGCATGGTGATCGCTCTCATTCTTGGCGCACGGATCATTGAACCCCTTCTCGAAGAGCAGCCAATTGCCATGAAAGCCCTATTTTTTGGCTTAGTCCTAGCTGGGACTTACGTCCCCGCACACATGGTGCTCAAAGTCGGTGGCTGGAATCCGACCTATGTCCTCATTGCAATTGCTAGCGCAATTGTGCTTTTCTTCCTCACTGGTTTGCCACCTGGAAATGTTTCCGATCCAAGTCTGATTTCGGTATTTTTCTCAGCAGCAATTGCGATCTGTGCTCTCGTACTACCTGGCGTCTCAGGCTCGTTCTTATTACTCACGATCGGCATGTACGACCCCACAATAAATGCCCTCAATGAATTGGACTTCACTTACATAATTGTGTTTGCCCTCGGGGCGGTTCTGGGTCTGTCACTCTTCGTCTCTGTTTTGCGTTGGCTACTCGAACACAAAGCGCGAATAACCCTTGTAATCATTACCGGTCTCATGATCGGTTCGCTGAGAGCTCTGTGGCCGTGGCAAGGCGATGGTCGTGAACTTCTCCCACCCGGAGATTCCATAGGGGTTGCCCTCGCAATGTTTGCGATCGGAGCCCTTCTCGTAACTGTTCTACTTCTTATTGAGCGTCGACTTGGTATCTCTGAAGAGCAAACGGATTTACGCGAGTCCTAGATCCTGCAAGGTGTAAGCCGCCGTGTATTCATAACCTCGCTCGACAATTGTGGCGCGAGCACCACGGTCAACAATCACACTGACCCCAGCAACAATCGCTCCCTCCGCGAGGAGCGCATCCACCGCCGTCAAGACCGATGCACCGGTAGTTGAGGTGTCCTCAACGGCGAGTACCCGCACACCTTTGACATCTGGTCCTTCAATCCGGCGTTGCAATCCGTGCTGCTTTTCACTCTTTCGGACAACAAATGAATTCAGTAATTCTTGATCCTGTGCAGCACTGTGCATCATGGCCGCGGCAACCGGGTCTGCTCCCAGGGTGAGGCCACCGACCGCGGCGAAATCAAAGTGTGCGTTGACTTGACGCATGACCGTTCCGACTAATGGTGAAGCACTGGCATCAAGGGTCACCCTGCGCAGATCAATGTAGTAGTCAGCCTCGCGACCACTCGACAAAATGACCTTGCCTCGAACTACCGCCTTGTCCAGGATTTGCTG
>CAITYI010000182.1 GCA_903896585.1 uncultured bacterium | reverse complement strand
GCTGTTCCGGGGGAAGATCCACGCGACTTCGTGGACGTGCGGGACGCCATAGATGTGAGAGTACCGAGTATTGGCCGAAATCCCAGCAGTCACAACCATCCCGCGTGTCACACCTGAATGACGACCGGAACAATCATGGGTCTGCGGCGATGAGTGGTACCGACCCATTTGCCCACCACTTTCCGGGCCCTTTGGGATAGTTCATGGGGGTCGTGGACCCCGTCTTTCATGGCCTCAATTAAGGATATTCGGACTTTTTCCACGATTTCATGGTGATCGTGAGCTTGGCCCACCCCCCTTTCATGGATTTCAGGTCCGACCACAACCTCGCAGTTCGCGAAATTCACGGCGGCGAACACGGAGATAAAGCCCTCCTCTCCCAAAATCCGTCGATCCTTGAGCAAACTTTCATCTACGCTTCCAACGCTGGCGCCATCGACATACACCTCACGAAGTGGCAGATAACCGGAAATATGAGCGTGACCGTCGGCTAAGTCCACCGACACGCCATCGCCGGTGAGCAGTACTCGATCGGCAGGGATTCCAACACTCTCGGCAATGCCCGCGTTGGCTGCCAGATGTCGCCACTCCCCGTGTATCGGCATCACGTAACGAGGTTTCACAATATTCATGACGTAGCGGAGTTCACCTGCGGCCGCGTGGCCAGAGACGTGCACCAATGCATTGGATTTATGAACAATCTGAGCACCCAGTTTCGTGAGTCCATTAATCACACGGTTTACTGCGTTTTCGTTTCCCGGAATCAGCGAGGATGCCAACACAATTGTGTCGTTGTCGCCCACTGCAATCTCATGATTTCGATTGGCGATCCGGGACAAGACCGCCATAGGTTCACCTTGCGAGCCGGTACAGATAAGGACAGCGCGATTATCCGGCAAAAGGGCAAGTTCATCGAGGGAGATCAACGTGTTACCTGGAATCGACAAATACCCCAAGTCTCGCGCCACGGTCATGTTGCGCACCATTGACCGCCCAACAAAAGCAACCTTTCGATTATGAGCTACCGCAGTATCGATTATTTGCTGAATACGGTGCACGTGCGAGGCAAATGAAGCAACAATCACCCGACCCGATGCTCGCGTGAATACTCGATCAAGTACCGGCACAATCTCCCGCTCACTGGGAACAAATCCCGGAACTTCAGCGTTGGTGCTGTCAATCATCAAAAGATCAACACCCATGTCACCCAAGCGGGCAAAACTATTGAGATCGGTGAGTCGACCATCAAGGGGTAACTGGTCCATCTTGAAGTCTCCCGTGTGAAGTACGCGACCCGCGGGCGTGGTGATGGACAAAGCCATGGCATCGGGAATCGAGTGATTCACCGCCAAGAATTCAATGTCAAATGGACCAATTTTTTCAGTCCCTTTATCGGTTACCGCCAATGTGTAAGGAGTTATCCGATGCTCTTTCAATTTTGCTTGCACGAAGGCCAATGTCAACTGCGAACCAATAATTGGAATATCGGGTTTATACCGCAGCAAGTATGGGACTGCTCCAATGTGATCCTCGTGACCGTGAGTCAGCACAATCGCTAACACCGAGTCCAATCTCTCGAGGATTGGACCGAAGTCAGGTAAAATCAGGTCTATGCCGGGATGAGATTCCTCGGGAAATAGGACACCACAATCGACAATAAGTAACTTGTCATCAAATTCGAAAACGGTCATATTTCTGCCGATTTCACCAATGCCCCCCAATGGCATGATGCGCAATGTGCCTTTTGGCAGCACCGGTGCTTCCGGTAAATCCTGAAAATTATGGGCGAGCATGCGTGAGCGCTACCCCACCTTCGGTGAGATCTTGGATGAGTTGGTCGATCTCGGCATCCGTTGCATTCACCAACGGCAACCTCACCGGACCACTAGGTAAACCTTGTAATTGCAAGGCGGCCTTCGTCAGAATCACGCCTTGACTCCGAAAAATACCGGTGAACACGGGAAGCATAGATTCATTAAGTTTCTGTGCAGTAACAATGTCGCCAGACCAGAGAGCCTCGGCCATGTCGCGCAAGCGGTCACCCACCAGGTGTCCCACAACAGACACCATTCCGGACGCCCCGACCGCGAGTAATGCAAGATTTAAGGCATCTTCACCCGAGTACCAGGCAAGATCCGTTCTCGCCATGGCCCATTGGCTGGCCTCGAGGTCTCCTTTGGCATCCTTATTCGCAATGATTCGCGGGTGTTCCGCGAGTCGAACGAGAGTCTCAGTCTCTATGGATACACCGGTACGCCTGGGAATGTCATAAGTCATAAGCGGTAGATCTGTGGAATCCGCAATCGCAGTGAAATGGGCAATAATTCCGGCCTGCGGCGGTCGGTTGTAGTAGGGCGACGAAGCCATCAGTGCGTGTGCGCCTGCTTTTGCGGCAGAGCGAGCACTCGATAGTGAGTGCGCTGTGTCATTTGTTCCCACACCTGCTATCACGGTAGCTCGATCCCCGACCGCTTCCAAAACTGCCTGCAGGAGGGCCAGATCCTCGGCATCGGTCTTTGTGGAACCTTCACCGGTCGTGCCGTTGACCACGAGGCCATCGTGCTTGAGATTGTCAACCAAATGAGTTGCCAGTTGCTGGGCGCCGGCTAAGTCCTGGGAGCCATCCGAGTTAAATGGTGAGATCATTGCGGTGAGCATTACTCCAAATGGTGTGGAGCGCAACGGGTTTTCCATAGCCCAAAGCCTACTCGTACTTGCTCGTACCGGGATTAGGGCGCAACCCGTCCATGGGCGATAAACGCAGCATGCGTGAGAGGCATGAGTTTTTCAAAGTAGGCCTCATAGTGCTCGGCAACCATCTCAATCTCGCGCTGTGGATAGGAAGGGAAATGGGAACCGTCTACCTTCCTTCGCAATGAAAGGAAATTCATGAGGGAGCGCGCATTGAGCGTGACATACGCTGACGAATAGATGGTGACCGGTAAGACCATACGCGCCACTTCGCGGGCTACTCCAGCGCTGAGCATCTCTTGGTAGCTGGCATATGCCTGGCGGCATGATTCACGCATAGAAGAATCGACGAGCAAAGATTGTTCCGGGCTTCCTTGATGGAATTCATAAGCTCCTGGTTTTCCTGATTGGATGATGGGACGGTCGGCGTCAGGGATATAAAAGACGGGAAGTAGTTCGCGATAACGGCCAGATTCCTCGTTATAACTTGCAATGCGGTGCCGCATGTGTTCACGCCACACAAAAATCGGAGCATGCACAAAGAAAGTCATGGAGTTGTGCTCGAATGGGCTTCCGTGTCGATCGCGCATAAGGTAATTAATCAGACCCGATGATCGTTGCGGATCAGCATCAACGTCTTCGAGGGATTGCTCACCAACCGTTGAGACCCTGGCGGCAAAAACGACATCTGAGTCACTTGCACTGGACCTGACCAACTCAACGGTTATATCGTGCCGAAACTCGACCGCGGGATCATCAATTTTCACTCCTCCAGCCTAGCGCGAGTAAACCCTTTACCGGCGAACCCGGCGCACCGTGAAATAGATCTGGGTTAAACAGATCTGGGTTAAACAGATCTGGGTTAAACAGATTTCGAACGGCTAGATAACGTGTGACTCATGTTCACCACCCGCCTGGCTCGGATTGATGATGCAACCAGTATCGCTGAAATTCAAATAAACTCATGGACCGACCGAGGCTTGAAAATCGCAAGTATCGATGATCTTGACCACATGTCAGCACAATGGGCCGCTGCGATTCAGGACCAGCAGGGTGAGGGTCGCATCATTGTCGTAGAAAAGGACCATAGTTCCACTCTCGTAGGGTGCGCTGGGATAGTCAGATCACCCAATTCCCAAAATGCCGAACTCATTTTGCTCGAAGTGCTTCCCGCCGAAAGGCGCCAACAGGTGGGGTCTCGATTGACCAATGCGTGTGCCGATATTGCAAAAGGCTTCGGAGCAGACTTTATAGAAGCTTGGATTGGAATAGAGGAAGTCGCCGCCATCCAACTGCTGGAAGGCTCTGGATGGGAGCGGACTGGCGCCGAAAGACTCAGCAGCGGGATGGACTCCGAATATCTCCGAGAAGAGGTGAAACTTCACACCTCACTGCGATAAGGCAATGACTTCTGGACTCTCACTAGTTTTATGAGAGACCTCACCATGCCGGCGAGCCCCCCGCGCACGCCGGCTTCACATGGTGACACGTTGAGGCGGCTAATGTCCTGAGTTTGGGTCTGCTCGGTCACATTTGGGTCTGCCCGTTAGCCTGACTCAATTAATACCTTCGTTGATCCGGAGATCACGTGAAAAGCAGCACAAACAGGGAAATACACCTAAATGCCCTGAGCATTGGGCTAGCTACCGGTGCCTATGCACTGTCATTCGGAGCCATTTCCATTGCAAGTGGTCTTGATTTCTGGCAAACACAGACCCTTTCGTTATTCATGTTCACGGGTGCCTCCCAATTTGCACTGGTAGGTGTTCTCGGCGCAGGTGGCGGTGCGCTGGTAGCGGTGGTGACGGCGTTACTTCTTGGAGCTCGAAATAGTCTCTACTCACTATCGCTGTCCCCCGTTCTGCAACTTCGCAAAGGACATATTCCAGTAGCCGCCCAGTTGACAATAGATGAATCAACTGGAATGGCGTTTAAGTACAGCGATTCTCGAACTAGTTCCCGAAGGGCATTCTTCGCAACAGGGATAAGCGTTTATGTCTTGTGGAATATTGGTACCGCGCTGGGATCATTGGGCGCGTCTCAACTCTCTGACCCTGGGATGCTTGGTCTAGATGCAGCGATCCCCGCGGGCTTTCTCGCCTTGTTGTGGCCACGCCTAGTCAATTCAAGTTCCACTGAAAACCGAAGAATGATCGCTGTTGCAGTTATCAGTGGACTTGTTGCATTCCTTCTTATTCCGATGCTGCGACCTGGGCTTCCTGTTCTTGCAAGCGCCCTGGTGGCTGTTGGAGCGAGTCTGATGTGGGGAAAGAAGGAACAGCCATGTGGATGACTGTGATTGTCGCTTCGCTGGGAACATATCTCGAGAAGTTATTGGGCTACCTACTTCCGCATAGTTTTTTGGAACGTGAGTCAATTCGGCGGATGACGGGACTATTGCCCGTGTCGCTTCTTGCCGCACTCGTGGTAGTTCAAACTTTTGCGGTAGAGGCAGCGGTAAGCATTGACGCTCGACTGATTGGCTTAACCGTGGCATTTATCGCGCTCCTGTTGCGAGCCCCATTTATAGTGGTGGTGCTCTTGGCGGCAGTATCTACGGCTCTCATCAGATGGATCGGCTGGTTACCGTAATGCCTGAACCTGAGTTTCGGAAGCCGATTTTTAACTTTGTGTGGGTACGCCCACTCAGTACTCCAAGTGAGCAAGTTCGCTATATCAGGGTGGGTCATCGGGGGATTATTCGCTTAAGCATCTTGACAGTAGGAACCCTGGCGCTCACCGCATTTGCATCCATCACCATCGCCTACCTTGTGTCCACCCGCGACCCCCTGACTTCAATTTTTTTGGCCGCCATATTGGCAACACTCGCTGTCGGGATTTTCCGCGGATGGATACTCGGAACATATGTCAATGACCACGGAATCAAGATCATTCGAATGGTGACCACT
>CAITYI010000181.1 GCA_903896585.1 uncultured bacterium | reverse complement strand
GACCCCCCAACATGCAACGATACGCCCATGAGTATTTCGGATTTCAACATTGATGGCCCGCCAACCAGCGAAATGGCCGCCATTATTTTGCGCGATGACCTGACCTCGGATCTCCCCGCAGATCGGTTCCTCGATCGCGAACTATCCTGGCTCGCCTTCAATAAGCGTGTTCTAGATTTGTCCGAGGATCCAAATCTCCCACTGCTGGACCGCACCAAGTTCTTGGCAATTTTCGCGAGCAACCTCGACGAATTCTTCATGGTGCGCGTCGCTGGCCTCAAGCGCCGGATCGCTACCGGCATTGCCGTGCGCGCCGCAAGCGGCCTCACCCCACGTGAAGTCCTGGAGAACATCTGGGAACGCGCGTATGCCCTGCAGCGCCAACAGGCGGACTTCTTTTTGAACATGATTCGCCCAGAACTCATGATGGCCGGAATTGAAGTACTTCGCTGGGAACAACTCACTCCTGCTGAGAAGACCGATATGGATTTATTCTTCGATGCGCAAATTTTCCCGGTACTCACTCCGTTGGCTGTTGACCCGTCACACCCATTTCCCTATATCAGTGGATTGTCACTCAACCTCGCCGTGGTTGTTCGCAATCCAACATCTGGGAATAAACTTTTCGCTCGTGTCAAAGTACCACCACTACTGCCAAGATTCCTTCAAGTTTCCCCCCAGAGATACGTTCCACTCGAAGATGTCATTGCCGCTCATTTGGATGAACTCTTTCCGGGCATGGAAGTCTGTGAGCACCACGCATTTCGGGTGACCCGCAATGAAGATGTTGAAGTCGAGGAAGATGATGCTGAAAACTTACTCAAGGCCCTAGAACGCGAGTTGGTCCGTCGGCGATTTGGGCCTCCCGTACGCCTGGAAGTTGAAGAAAATATTGACCCTTATGTCCTAGAACTATTGGTGAGCGAACTTGATATCAGCGAGCTAGAAGTATTTCGTCTCCCCGGACCACTAGATCTCACTGGCCTGTGGACCATTGTGGGACTGGATCGCGATGACCTCAAACAACGCAAATTTGTTCCTAAAACATCTCGTGCACTTTCTGATGTTGAGAGTGCAACTGAACCTGACATCTTCAGCATTGTTCGGGAGAAAGATGTTCTTCTGCATCACCCCTACGACTCATTTTCAACGAGTGTTCAACTATTTCTTGAACAGGCTGCACTTGACCCTCATGTATTAGCCATCAAGCAAACGCTGTATCGAACATCCGGAGACTCTCCAATTGTCGATGCTTTGATTCAGGCTGCAGAAGAAGGTAAGCAGGTTCTTGCAATCGTGGAAATTAAGGCGCGATTTGATGAACAGAACAATATTGACTGGGCTCGCAAACTGGAGCAAGCGGGCGTCCACGTTGTCTATGGACTCGTCGGGTTAAAAACTCACAGCAAACTGTCCATGGTGGTAAGAAACGATGGAGATCAATTGCGTCGCTACTGCCATATTGGAACAGGTAACTATCACCCAAAAACAGCCCGACTCTATGAAGATTTCGGGATACTCACGTGCAACCCTGAAGTTGGCGAAGACGTTTCAAATCTCTTCAATGTCCTGTCCGGGTATTCCCTGAACACCGATTACAACCGTCTTCTGGTAGCACCACATTCCGTGCGCAACGGTCTGATTGCTCGCATTGAGAGAGAGATTGAGCACCACATTGAAGGAAGACCTTCTGGAATCCGAATCAAGTGCAACTCGCTGGTGGACGAAGCAATTATTGATTCTCTCTACCGGGCATCCATGGCCGGCGTACCAGTGGAAATCTGGGTGCGCGGAATTTGCGCCTTGCGTCCCGGCGTACCAGGGTTGAGCAGCACGATCCGCGTGATCAGCATTTTGGGTCGATTCCTGGAGCACAGTCGGGTGTATGCCTTCACCAATGGTGGAAATCCATCCGTGTGGATCGGCTCCGCCGACCTCATGCACCGCAATCTTGATCGTCGGGTGGAAACCCTGGTGAGTTTGGCAGATCCGGAACACATTGCGGAGGTCGAGGGAATACTAGATCTCGGTTTTGCTCCTTCTACCGCAGCGTGGGATCTCGATTCCAATGGCGTCTGGACCCGCCGTCTTTTTGCCGAAGATGGCACCCGGCTCACCGATATTCAAGAGCTCCTGATCGCCATCAAGAGTCACCGCGGATCGGCCCTCGAGGCCACTGGCGAACTTGAGGCAATCGGGAATCGGGTTTGATTCACAGCAGATAGGTTAGGAACATGAGCAGCACCCGAATACAGACTCACTTGGAAGTGGAGTTCAAATTCCGGGTTCCCGAAGATTTTTCAATCGAACCACTGTTGACAGGTGACTTCACCTGCGAGAGCGGCTCCATTCGAACCATGTCAGCGACCTATTTCGACACCACCACAGCCACCCTGTTGCGATGGGGAATCACCATGCGTCACCGCATGGGCGGATCCGATGACGGCTGGCACCTGAAGATTCCAGTTTTTGACTCTGGAATTACTGGCGGGGCAAGCGTGCGCAGTGAACTTCATGTCGATGGCGAAGCAGGTGATCCACCTGCCCAATTCATTGCGGTCATTGGAGCTCTCCTGCGAGATTCGGAAGTAGTACCCCTTGCTCGGGTCAACACAATCCGCACACCATTTCAGATTTCCCACGGGGGTGAAAAACTCCTTGAAGTTGTCAGTGACCGCGTGCAGGTGTACCGCGGTGAGAACCTGGTCGACTCTTTCCACGAAATCGAAGTGGAACTGCTGCAGGATTCAGGGCTTCGAGTTGCCAAGAAACTCATTTCACTTCTCGAAGCCTCCGGAGCCACACCAAGTTCAGTGAGCAAAGCCTCAGCGGGTTTCGGTGCGGTTGCCAGCGCTCAGCCTGATGTACCGAAACTGCCTCGCCCTAAAAAATCAGCACTGCCATACGACCTGATCCGCTGGGCTCTCACCCAACAGGTGAGAGCTGTTATCCGAACCGAAGTTCAGTCTCACCTTGATCACTCACCGGCATTTCTCATCCGTGAATTGAACTTCACTTCACAAATTCTCTCTGCCTTGAAAATGTATCTCGATTCCACCGAAATGCTCCCCCTCTGCGAGGAGATCAATTGGCTGGTGGCTGAGCTTTCATCACCAGAGCAAATTCACATTGATCACGCGCGAGCCACCGCTGCACTCGACACAATCCATGATCCACTTGATCGCCACGAAGCACTCCTCGCGATCGAGGCATACTTTGACCGTCGCTCAATATCCGCTCAGTCCAGTGCAATAGCTGCTCAGCGCAGTGACCGGTACTTCTACTTCTTCAGTGACCTTATGGACTTCGCAAACGTCCCACCGGTTACCGATCTTTCATTTATCCCGCAAAAAATCTGGAAGAATATCAACCCGGTAGATTTGCCCACTGTCGCATTGATTTTCCGTCGCGTGTTTCCAAAAAAATCACAGAAAATTCTTGCTCACTCATCGATTTTGAATCAATCCGACAATCAAGCCGAAATGCGGGAAATTCTTCGTCGGATAGCCATGGATCCGCACACCACTGCAGCCGGGGCCTACGCCCTCGGCACAGCTGTTGGTCAAATGTCCACTGCAGCCCTCATCGCGGGCGGTGAATCTCGTGAGTAAACCAATCATGGCTGCTGGAGTTGTGGTGATCAAAGACAACAAGTTACTCGTGGTGCATCGGCCTCGCTATGAAGATTGGTCACTTCCCAAAGGCAAGGTTGACGGTACTGAGATCTTTCCCGTAACCGCGGTGCGTGAGTGTGATGAAGAAACCGGTTTCAGGGTGGCACTCGGCCCCTTTCTGGGCGTAGATAAATACGAGGTACCCGAGGGAGAAAAACACGTTCACTATTGGAGCGCACAGGTCCGTGAGGATATTGGTTTCGTACCGGATGACGAAGTGGACAAAATCCTGTGGGTGCCGGTCACGGAAGCAGCCGAAAAACTCACATACCCAGAAGATGCTGAGTTCCTTGATCGAGCTTTAGCACTTCCCGATTCAAGTCCACTGATTGTTCTCCGCCATGCCAAGGCCATGAAAAGAGGGGACTTTATTGGCACCGAAGATCAACTTCGCCCCTTATCCGGCAAAGGTCGGCGACAAAGCAAAGTTCTTATCGATGCACTAGACGCGTATGGCATTGAGAACTTGGTGTCATCACCGTATGTCAGGTGTCTAGAAACACTGCACCGCTATGCAAAATTCCTCGACACCAAAATTGAGGTCAGTGACTCACTGAGTGAGTCTGGCCATGAAGAGAACCCCACCGCAACAACACAGGTTGTTCGCGAGTTACTCCACAACCCTCAGCCAACCGTCATTTGTTCGCATCGCCCGGTCATGACCACGATCATGTCCGCAATTGCCGCGCAGTTTGGCTTTAACTCCTCAGATTTGGAAACTTCAATCTGGGAGGCCAAACTTTCCCCAGCTGCATTCTTTGTAATACATCGACAATTCCACCCCGATGGCTCCGTGACGCTGGTAAATATTGAGCAACACGATGTTCTTGGCGAATAATTGGAATCTGCAATCCACTAGTCCCAAACTGCCCTGCCCACTTGGAGTTGAATTCATTTTGTAACCCCGGGACGTGATCAGGCGTCAGGATCGAATTGAATGTGCACATGAACCGATCCATAATTATGAACGGAACGGCTCTCCTGGTGGCTGGGTTAACACTCACGGCGTGCGCTACCACTAAAACTGCAAATCCCCAGGCCAGTCCTTCCTCAAATCAACTGACCAATGCAATCGTGGCGACAGCCTCTCGGGGAACAGCAAATCTTACGGTGGAAATCATCGGTGAAATCGAAGAATTAACCGGTACCGGCTTTGCATCTCTCACCTCTGGAACAGGTCAGGTTACCTGGACCAACCTGGCAACAGAAACTGAAATCACTGAGCTTTACACCAAAGATGGTCTGTATTCACTGATCGATGGTTCCTGGTTTCTCGCTCCCGCGGGTACATTCACGCCAACATCCGGAGCAATTTCGCCACTTTCCGGATTAAGTGAGCTCACAGCCAATCCTGAGAATCCCCTCAGTGGCCAACTGCCGCTCACCATTGAGAGTGGGTTGAATTTCTCCGAAGAAGAGCTGCTGAGCATTCCGACTGAGTGTCCTGACACTATTGCGGTGGAAATTACATTGACCGAATCTGGTCTGATCAACGAAATCGCGAAAGAATTCAACTGTCCGGGATACCAGCGCGTGAGCCTTGTCCGTCTTTCCGATTTTGGCACTTCATTGAACCTGGTGGAGCCAGTTGATCCAATCGAAGTTCCCGGTAACCAATAAAACTAGCGGATCTGAACGTAGGTCATTCCTCGAATACTTTTCCGGTCATTTGACTGAACAGTCACAGCGCACAAACCCGGGGCTTTCATGCGCGCACCCGGTGCGATTGCAACACACTTACTCCGTGATGCCGGACGTACTTTCACTGACACATTTTTTGCCTGGGCACGAGTCAAGCCCGCTAGCACTGCGAGTCGATTTTCACTGATGACTTTACCCACAGTGCTCGAAGTATTTACTGGAATTACCGTGACCGGTGTGGACTCTGCACTAATCTCACTGGAATTCTTCGCTTGTGCAATCAGGTTTATCGGCTGACCAATTTTTGTGAAGGTGGCTGTGCATTGGGGAACATCGGTGGTACACACTTCTTCCAGAGTTGATTCCCCTGAGACGCTGGAAACCGTGTAGGACACG
>CAITYI010000180.1 GCA_903896585.1 uncultured bacterium | reverse complement strand
AGCGCAACTTCCCGATCAAAACGCTTCGGTTATTTGCTTCGGCCCGGTCTGCGGGAACCGTTATTTCCTGGCAGGGACAAGACATAACCGTTGAAGATGCAGCAACAGCAGATGTCAGCGATATTGACATTGCGCTCTTCTCGGCCGGCGGAGCCACGTCAAAAGAACTCGCCCCGAGATTTGCGGCTGCCGGCGCCATGGTGATTGATAACTCGTCCGCCTGGCGGATGGATCCCGATGTCCCGCTGGTTGTGAGCGAAGTGAACCCGGAAGCAATTGCATTGGCTAAAAAGGGGATCATCGCTAATCCGAATTGCACGACCATGGCGGCCATGCCTGTTCTGAAGGCATTGGATTCCGCAGCAGGCCTGCAGCGCATTGTTGTGACCACCTTCCAAGCTGTGTCCGGAAGCGGGCTTGCCGGCGTGGAAGAACTCATGGGTCAGTTGGAGCAAGCCATGACCCAAGATGTCACGGCACTTACGCATTCGGGTTCGTCGGTGAATTTCCCCGAACCCAAGAAGTACATGCGTACCATTGCTTTTGATGTGATTCCGTTGGCGGGCGCCATTGTTGCTGATGGCAGCGAGGAAACCGACGAAGAACAGAAACTTCGCAATGAAAGTCGCAAGATACTTGACCTGCCGAATCTCCGAGTCTCCGGAACATGTGTTCGTGTTCCCGTGTTCACCGGTCACTCGCTGAGTATTAACGCGGAATTCGAGAAAGCAATTACACCAGAGCAGGCAATCACGGTATTAGGTTCTGCTCCCGGGGTTGAGCTCTCCGACATCCCGACACCACTGCAGGCCGCAGGAGCGGATCCAAGTTTTGTTGGTCGCATTCGTCAAGATCAGAGTCTGGACAACAATCGAGGCTTGGTCATGTTTGTCAGCAATGACAACCTGCGCAAGGGAGCAGCACTTAACGCTGTGCAAATAGCCGAACTGTTGGCGTAGTTAATATTTCAGTTCGGTGAAGTCGCGCTGGTAAATCTCACCAATGAGTGAATCACTTTCCGGAGTGCGGTACTGATCCACTTTTGAGTCAGCCTTTGTTGAAGTCTTGCAGTAGTACTGCCCATCGAGATCGGGGGTACGAGTCAGTTGGGCCACCAATTCCCAGGAATCATTGAGATTTTCTAAGTGAATAATCTCTGTGTAATCAACGATTCCCAAGCCAATGTGATCAGATTGTCGGCGCCAGTGCGGGTCCTGATCACGGGAATCCTGATTCTTGATCACCGAGAGAAATTCCTCGAAGCTGATATCTGCTGCGGGTTTACCGCCGAGTGCCTGTGATATTTCCTCACTTTGCCGCAGGCCCTGGTGAATTTTCTCGAGGTAGCCGCTGAGCACTCTGGCACCAGGATCCCGCACAACGGTGAAGCGGTGGTAGTCCTTGCTGGCAAAAACTTCTTCGAGGAGATCGCTGGGGAGTTGATATGGCCGCACATGTGCCCCCGACTTCACGCCGTTGTGCGGCTTGTCCAGAAACCTTTGAGCGTGGATTTCATTCAGCCGTGCTCCTTCGAGTGCGCCCAGGGTGGCTTTCATGGTTCCGCAGCCGGCCTTGGGAACTTCGACGTAGACGTACTTATTCACCAACGAAATGTGGGTGTGAAAGTTCACCGATCGCCAGCCCATGGATTTCACGTAAGCGCGCGTGACCGGTCCGAGGTCGGTTCGTGCCGGACGGCGATCAATCACAGTTGCACTCTACTTTGCGGCATTCACATTGGTCGGGGTGGCGGGATTCGAACCCACGGCCTCTTCGTCCCGAACGAAGCGCGCTACCAAGCTGCGCCACACCCCGCAACCAGCACCAGCGGAAGGGGTACCAGCAGAAGGGCACCAGAATACTCGGGGGTTAGCGGAATTGTGCGATGAGTGGGTCGGGTTCGAAATGGTTAGGTTCGAAATGGTTAGGTTCGAAATGTTTAGGTTCGAAAAAGGATAGGTACATGAGTAGCGCAGATGTTGATAAATACGTGAAGGGCTTTGCTGCTGATCAGCGTTCAGCCTTGCAATCTGTTCGTAGCGTTGTGGTGACAGCGTTACCCAGTGGCGAGGAAGTAATTGCTTGGGGAATGCCCAGTATTCGAATCTCGGGGGTCTTAGTTCTAAGTTATGCGGGGTTTAAGCACCACAACTCGATCTTTCCCGGAGTAGGCGCACCCTTTGCCGGATTCGGCCCCGAGGTGGAAAAGTACCGGGCAACTAAGGGTGCATTGAAGTTTGATCGCGACAGCGCATTCCCGGCAACGCTGTTGAAGAAAATCATTAAATATCGAATCACCGAGATCAACGAAAGTTTTCCCAAAAAGAGCGGCGAATTTAAAGAGTTTTATAAGTCGGGCCGGCTCAAGGCCGAGGGCTCCATGAAAAAGAATGAATTACATGGTGCGTGGAAGTGGTATCGGGCGGATGGCAGCCTGTTGCGTTCGGGGCACTTCAAGAACGGTGTCCAGACCGGTGAGTGGGTTACCTATCTGCGAGACGGTCAGGCTCACAAGGTGACTAATTTTTAGGGTGAAGACGTGAACGTAATCAGCGTGGCCTCTGGCGGGCAGGCGAATCGAAATGGTGCATAACGCGAGCAACCCAAACCGGCGGACACATGCATATAGCTGTTCCCGTGAGTAGACAAACCGCGGGCTCGCTGGGTGTCAAGATCACAATTGGTGACCAAGGCTCCGTAGCCGGGGATCCGCAGTTGACCGCCGTGAGTGTGTCCGGCAAAAATGGCGCTGGCACCGTCAGCCGCCATGGCATCGATCACTCGTAAATATGGCGCGTGCACCACACCCAAAGCTAAATCCGCCATGGGATTGAATGAGCCGGCCACCTGCGAGTAGTTATCGCGACCAATATGGGGGTCATCGACACCTCGAATATCAATTAAGCGTCCGTCAACTTTCCAATCACTTGAAGTATTCGTCAAATCAAGCCAGCCGAATTGGGCAAGGCCCTTGGCAAGTGGCTCCCAATCCAGCATTTTCCGCTTGGGCTCCACAGCGGATGGACCGGTGAGGTATTTCACCGGATTGATTGGTTTGGGGGCGTAGTAGTCATTGCTACCCAGCACAAAAGCTCCCGGCACCTCAAGGAGTGGAGTCAGTGCCTCAAGGGCCGATGCCACCCCGGCTTCATGGGAGAGAAAATCGCCGGTGGCAATGACGGCGTCGGGGGACAGGCTGATGAGTGATTGCACCCACTCGCGCTTCCGATGCTGCCCGGGGACCATGTGTAAATCAGAGATGTGCAGAACCCGCAGATCACGTTGACCCGGGGCGAGGGCGGGGATTACTTCCCGGCGCAAGGTGAATCGCGTTGTTTCGAGGTGGGCGTACGCCAATGCACCAGCACCAAGGGCGGCACCACCCAAGACAGCCTTCCCGACGGACACCATGACCTTATGTTCGCATGTGTCACAATGCCGACATGTCAGCAGACCAAAGTGCACCTTTGAAAGCCCAACTTCAAGCGGATTTGACCGTTGCCATCAAATCGCGCAATGAATTGGCCTCGTCAACCCTTCGCATGGTGCTCACGGCGGTGACAAATGAAGAAGTTTCCGGAAAAGAGGTTCGGATCCTCACCGATGAAGACATTCTCACTGTGTTGACTCGCGAAGCCAAGAAGCGTCGGGAGAGTGTGACGGCCTACACGGACGCCGGTCGACCTGAACTAGCTGACCGGGAGAATGCTGAACTTGAGGTAATCAATGCCTATCTTCCGGCGCAGTTATCAGATGCCGAGGTCGCCGAAATTGTGAACGCCGCAGTTGCCACGGTTGCCGAATCGGGAGCGTCCGGGGGCGCGGCCATTGGCGCAGTCATGAAAATTGTGCAGCCACAAATAAAAGGTCGGGCAGATGGCGGCGTGGTCGCGGCCATGGTGAAATCTGCTCTCGCTTAATAAGCATTCGAAAAATTAAGGAAGCGAGTTATCGAATTCCGCACCCTGGTTGGGCGCAGCCGGATCTGGTTCGGCTGGATCGGGCTCACCGTCGAAGGTATTCGCATCGGTGTTGTCAAATTCTGAACCGCCCTCTTGAATGAAGACTTCTGCTTCATCTTCTACCTGAGGAAGGGGTGTGAATGCGGGTGCCGTGAACTGCGTGCGCAAATCAAAATTGGCAATCGGTAAATTCGCACTGGCGATCTGCATTGATTCTTTCCAAATGGGTCCGGGGAAGGTGCCGCCGAATACCTGTCGGTAGTAGGTGCCATTAATCGTGATGTCT
>CAITYI010000179.1 GCA_903896585.1 uncultured bacterium | reverse complement strand
TAGAGCAATTGACCTTTTCTTGAATAGTCGTTAATCACATGGCGCAACCACAGGGTAAAACACCATCGGATAATCATGAAAAATGACTCCGCACGAGGGTGGCTGCTTGTCTTTGTTCAGGTAGTCATCTTTATTGTGTTTGCACTTCTTCCCACTCGTGAGGTCACCATGGGAGGCGCGATTACGGGTGGTTTACTGATTGTGGTTGGCGCAATATTTATTGGGTGGGCATTCATTTCACTGGGCAATGCACTCACAGCCAACCCGGTTCCACTCTCCCACGCCGAATTGCGGACACAGCGAGTTTTTTCAGTTGTCCGGCATCCGATCTATACCGGGGTTTTGACTGCGCTGTTGGGGTTTGTGGTTCTCATGGGCTCATGGTGGACCTTGGCGTGGTGGCTCGTTGCGGTTGCTTTCTTTTGGGGGAAATCCCGCTGGGAAGACTCATTGCTGGCCGCTAAACATGGTGACGCATGGATTCGGTGGTCACACCAGACCCCCGCACTACTCCCCTTTATTCATTTCCGTAAAAAATCCGCTCCATGACCTTGCGTGCCCTTCGCGTTGCACGTAGGTAGTCCTCTTCCAGGACTCCAGCTTTGTCGCTTCGGTAGCCCATGAGGTACGTCACGGCCGAAAGTTCGGTGTAATCGGCAGGTAATAGATCACTCATGGAAGATTTCACCAGCATGATCGAATTGCGAATCTCGCTGGCAAGACTCCATGCTTTCACCAGAATCTCAGTGTCTTCAGCATCAATCAGACCTGACATTTCTTCAGCCCTTAGTGCTGGAATAGTGGCGGTGGTGTGAAGTGATGGCCGGTCGTGCCCATATTGCAACTGCAGTAACTGTGCCACCCACTCCACATCGCTCAAACCACCTCGCCCCAATTTGGTGTGCCGGGTGGGATCCGCTCCGCGCGGAAGCCGTTCTGCTTCCATGCGCGCTTTGAGGCGGCGCATTTCTATCAGCGACTTGGGGTCGAGTCCGCCTTCTGGGTACCGGAGTGGATTGATCATGGTCGTGAAAGCTGCACCCAGTTGGGAATCGCCGGCAGCATGACGGGCCCGCAACAACGCCTGCGCCTCCCACGGGGAAGACCATTTCGCGTAATAGGCGGTGGTTGACTCCAGGCTCCTGACGAGTGGTCCCTGTTTGCCTTCCGGACGAAGATCTGCATCAATTTCCAGTGCGGGTTCATCTGCAGGAGCGCTCAACAGTGCGCGCATGTCGTTGACAATCTTGAATGCCTGTTTGCCCGCTTCTTCTGTGTCTGCGCCAGCAAGTGGTTCATAAATGAACATTACGTCTGCATCACTGCCGAAACCCAACTCACATCCACCATACCTACCCATGGCAATAATTGAAATGCGCACAATGGGCTCTGCGGGCATGACGGCATTGAGTGCCCCCTCGAGTACCGCATCCGTTAAATGTGTTAATGCCATGCCGATTTGTTCGATGCTTGCCAAACCCAGCGCAGCAGCTGAACCAATTCGGAATAGTTCACGCCGACGCATGGCTCGCAACGCATTCACCGCTTTGTCAGGTTCTTCATGGCGTTGCGAAATTGAACGAATCTCCACGGATAGGTCCACGGATTGCAAATCCTCGTCACGGGCCAACATGGCAATGGATTCCGGTGCCCGCCGGATCAGGTCGGTGAGATAGCGGCTGGACGCAAGAATGTGCGCCAGTCGCTCCGCGGCCAATGATTCATCGCGCAACAGTCTCAAGTACCAGTGACTTGCACCTACTTGATCACTTACCTGGCGGAAGGCGAGCAGGCCGGTATCTGGGTAAGGGGCCTCCGCAAACCACGACAGCATGACCGGCAGCAGTGTTCGTTGAATAATGGCGCGCCTGCTCACCCCACTGGAGAGGGACTCAATGTGCCGCAGCGCGCCTTCGGGATCGGTAAATCCCAAAGCGCGAAGTCGATCACGTGCTGCAGTGGTGGTGAGCCGTGCATCGGTGGCATCGAGCCCGGCAACCGCGTTGAGCAGTGGGCGGTAGAAGAGTTTTTCGTGAATTCGACGAACCTCTCGCGCATGCTCTTTCCACTGTTTGAGCAGCGTCTCCATGGGGTCACTTCGAATACCAATGCTGCGCGCCAGCGTGGTGAGTTCATGGGGATCTTCGGGCAGGGTGTGCGTGCGTCGAAGTTGACGCAGTTGCAAGTGGTGTTCCAAAGTGCGAAGAAATCTATAGCTGTGCTCCAGCTTCATGGCTTCGTCTCGCCCCACATACCCCCATGTTGCAAGAGCCCGCAAGGCATCAATGGTGTTACTGCTCCGAAGCAATACATCACTGCGCCCATGTACTAATTGCAGTAACTGCACCGAGAATTCAATATCACGCAATCCACCCGGACCGAGTTTCAGCTCACGGGACGCTAATGAGGAATCAACATTGTCTTCCACTCGGCGACGCATCGCCTGAACATCAGGTACGAAATCCTTGCGATCGGCAGCCGCCCACACAAATGGCTGGATCCGCATCATGTATTCCTCGCCAACGAGTGGATCCCCCGCCGCGAATCTGGCCTTGAGAAGTGCCTGGAACTCCCATGTGCTGGCCCATCGTTCGTAATAACCCGCATGCGATTCCACCGTGCGAACGAGGGCGCCCTGTTTCCCCTCTGGGCGCAGCGCGGTATCAACCTCCCAGATTGCCCCCTCATTGGTCACCGCCCCACATGCATGAATCACGCCGCGGGCCAATGCAATTGCAGTATCTAATGAATCAGTCGAATCGGTAACAAAAATTACATCAACATCGCTGACGTAATTCAATTCACGCCCACCTGTTTTCCCCATGGCAATAATTGCGAGGGGGCACGCAGGGTCACTTACTCCCGCGCGAGCAACCGCCAGACCTGCTTGCAGTACTGCATCTGCAAGGTCACTGAGCCAACCGGCAATTACTTCCATGGTAAATCCGCCGCTGAGATCGCGGCTGGCTATTGCCAATAACTCCCGACGATAGGCAATTCGGAGGGAATCGAGGACGACATCTGAATTCCCCGAAGCAATAGGCAGCGCTGACCGCGAATCAGCACCCACGGACCGCATGATCCGCTCACTGATCCCTACAGGGGGCCCCGCCAATGCTTCCGTATCCAGTAGTGGGTCACATTCGGGGTGTTTCACCAAAAACTCCCCGAACCCCAAGGAGAGACCCAAAATCTGAAGCAACCTGCCTAGATTATTGGGATCAGCACTCAACGATCCGACCAAGCGATTTTTTTGCTGGGCCGT
>CAITYI010000178.1 GCA_903896585.1 uncultured bacterium | reverse complement strand
TAATGGTGGCAACGTTGAGGGCACGGTGAAGGGCGAGGTCGTGGTCACGGCCAATGGAGTCACGATCATTGGTTACACCGATTTGCCGGGCCGCCTCGCGGCGCAGGCCTCGCAGCTCTTTGGCACCAATCTTGTCAACCTGATGAAGCTCATGACTCCTGGTAAAGATGGCGTACTTGTCATTGACTGGGATGACGTTGTGCAGCGTGGCATCACGGTCGCCCGTGATGGCGAGGTCACGTGGCCGCCGCCCGCCGTGCAGGTGTCTGCAGCACCTACGCAGGCAGTAACCGAGCAGGTGATCGCCGAGGTGCCGGTCAAGGAGCCCATGAGTGCCGCCCGTCGATTCACCTATGTTGGCATTGGCGCCGCAATTTTGCTGTTGTTGGTTGCAGCATCGCCGCCTTCCTTTCGCGTGCACCTCACGGTCTTCGTCCTGGCAATCGTGATTGGGTATTACGTGATCGGCAGCGTGCATCACGCATTGCATACACCGCTGATGTCGGTTACCAATGCAATCTCAGGCATCATCGTCGTCGGCGCACTCCTCCAAATTGGCCACGGCAACACCGCGATCACGGTATTGGCCTTCGTCGCAGTCCTAGTGGCCAGCATTAACGTGTTCGGCGGCTTTGCCGTCACACGCCGAATGCTCTCTATGTTCTCGAGGAGCTGAGCACATGTCTATTGAATCCCTTGCCCAAGCGGCCTTCTTGGTTGCCGCACTGCTCTTCATCCTCGCCCTTGCGGGACTCTCTAAGCATGAAACCGCTAAGGCGGGTAATGCCTATGGAATGACGGGTATGGCAGTCGCGCTCGTTGCCACGATCGCCTTGGCAATTGATCGCAACATTGATTCCCTCGGCCTGATCCTCATCGGGGTGGCCATGGTCGTTGGCGCTGCGGTTGGTCTGTGGCGGGCACGAGTTGTCGAGATGACGGGCATGCCCGAGCTCATTGCAATCCTGCACTCCTTTGTCGGCCTGGCAGCTGTACTGGTGGGCTGGAATGGCTACCTACTCGTTGAGGGCGGTGGAAGTCCAGAGGAAATTGCCCTGCTCACCGCGGAGGGCACCCTCGGAATCCACAGTGCTGAAGTGTTCATCGGCGTCTTTATTGGCGCCGTGACATTCACGGGCTCGATCGTGGCGTACGGCAAGCTGTCGGGTCGACTGAAGTCGAATCCACTCATGCTGCCGGGTAAGAACGCACTGAATATTGGCGCACTTGTTGTCTTCGTGGCACTCACCGTGTGGTTCGTCATCGACCCGGCGCTCTGGCTGTTGATCGTGGTGACGATTGTTGCGCTGGCCCTCGGATGGCACCTGGTTGCATCCATTGGTGGCGGTGACATGCCTGTGGTTGTGTCAATGCTCAACAGCTACTCCGGTTGGGCCGCGGCGGCCGCGGGCTTCCTTCTCGGAAATGATTTGTTGATTGTTACCGGTGCACTCGTGGGCTCCTC
The DNA here is from genome assembly GCA_903896585.1 of uncultured bacterium. Classification (GTDB taxonomy): domain Bacteria; phylum Actinomycetota; class Actinomycetes; order S36-B12; family S36-B12; genus UBA4592. Next base: position 3,294 of record CAITYI010000178.1, on the reverse strand, counting down.
GGGTGCTTACCTGTCCTACATCATGTGTAAGGCCATGAACCGCTCGTTCATCTCGGTCATCGCCGGTGGTTTCGGCATCGAAGCTGGGCCAGGTGAAGACAAGGACTACGGCGACCACCGTGAAGTGACCGCGGCAGAGACGGCAGAGTTATTGCGCAATGCACGGTCAGTAATCATTACGCCGGGCTATGGCATGGCCGTTGCTCAAGCGCAATACGGCGTTGCCGAACTCACCCGCAAACTGCGCGAGAACGGAACCACGGTGCGCTTCGGCATTCACCCGGTTGCCGGTCGCTTGCCCGGCCACATGAATGTGCTTCTCGCAGAGGCGAAGGTGCCTTACGACATTGTGCTCGAGATGGACGAGATCAACGACGATTTCGAAGATACCGATGTGGTGCTCGTGATCGGCGCGAATGACACCGTGAACCCGGCGGCTGAGACTGATCCCGGAAGCCCAATTGCCGGTATGCCGGTGCTGCGTGTCTGGAACGCCAGTGACGTGATCGTGTTCAAGCGCTCCATGGCATCAGGCTATGCCGGTGTGCAGAACCCACTGTTCTTCAATGAGAACTCAGCGATGCTCTTCGGCGATGCTAAGGACAGAGTCGACGACATCGTTCGTGCCCTCTAGGGATCTGGCCGTAAAGGCGGTTCATTCGGTACGTCGCCGAACTCGTCCTCCAAGTGCTATCATTGCTAGCAGAATGGGGGTGGCTGATGGCCGCTGTGAGTATTAGGAACCTGGACGACGATGTTAAGGAGCGCCTGCGCATGCGGGCCGCCTCCAATGGTCGCTCGATGGAGTCTGAAATCCGCGCGATTCTTGTCGATGCAGTTACGGAAAGTGACGAGCGTCGGGGCATGCTCGTCACCCTGATGGATCGCTTCGGTGACCTCGGGGGTGTCGATCTCGAAGTGCCAGTGCGGTCGACGTTGGCACGGGCGGCTGATTTGTCGGCATGATCGTTGTCGACACCAATGTCATCTCCGAGCTGATGAAATCGTCACCGGCAGATTCGGTGCGCGATTGGATGTTGGGACAACGTCAGGCGGAACTATTCACTACTTCAATCACGGTGGCCGAGATCCTTTACGGGATCGAAAGGCTTTCCGATGGCCAGCGGAAGGACGTGCTGCGGACAGCAGCAACGGAAATCTTCGCAGCGTTTGAGAATCACGTGCTCCCCTTCGGCCACGAAGAAGCGGTTGCCTACGCGTCGCTTGTCCAGCGCCGCGACCTGCTGGGATTGCCAATCAACGGGTTCGATGCGCAAATTGCTTCAATCTGCGCCGCTCACCAGGCCATATTGGCCACCCGCAATGGCAAGGACTTCGAGCACAGCGGAATCACGATCGTTGATCCGTGGATGCCGGCCTGATCCTGGGACGTGGTTCACTCTTTTGATCGAGATCACCTTCCACAGCAAATCTGTAACAAGCCTGCCCGTGCCCATTCACTGCGCGACGTAGGCTTAGCGGCGTGCTCCGACTGACCGCCACACAAGCTCGACAGGGTGCTTCGTGCGCGGCGGTACGTCTGTTGGACATGGGTCTCATTCCTGGTGACCGCGTTGCGATAGCCCCGCATCACGAACAAGATATTGATCAGGCCCAACGTCAGCAGAGCAGCATCATCATGTCCATGTGGGGAGCTCTCTCGGTCGGAGTAATCCCCGTCATGGTGAGCCCTGATCTGTCAGAGCGTGAGCGACATTACATATTGCGCGACTGCGCACCGAGCGTGGTTTTCGAAACCACGGCATCACTTGTTGCGCTCTCCTCGAGTTTCGAAGAGTCACATCCCTTGCCACCATATCCCTTGCCACCATATCCTCTTGGACGGCCAATGCATTACACGTCGGGTACCACGGGAAAACCCAAGGGTGTGTGGTCTGGTGTACTTACACCGGAGGCTGCCGCCGGGCTTTGGGCGACCGAGATTGCAATGTGGGACTGCTCACCGCGTGACACGTCATTGGTTCATGGCCCGCTAACTCACTCAGGTCCTTTACGTTTCGCGCTTTACACACTCCTTGCCGGAGGCGATGTATTGCTTCCGGGCTGGTTTGATGCCGAACTTCACGCCAAGGCAATTGCTGAGCATCGTCCGACCATCGCATTCGTGGTCCCGAGTCACATGCAGCGTCTGTTCGAAAGATCTGACGGTTTGGCCGAGAGTCCTTATCGAATGTTGGTGCATGCCGGGTCGGCCTGTCCGGCAGTTCTCAAGAAGGCGATTCACGATTGGGCCGGTGCCGAAAACGTGTGGGAGTTCTACGGTTCCACCGAAGGGCAGTTCACAACGATGCCGGGAACACAATGGGCTTTGCGGCCCGGATCTGTAGGTAAGGCTCGACCAGAGCGCGAGTTGCGGATCATCGATGGGACCATTTGGTGCGCACCACCAGAGTATGGCTACTTTGAGTACTGGGGTGATCCAGAGAAAACCGCTGCAGGTTGGCGGGTAATGGATGGGAAACGTTGGTTCACGGTCGGGGACCTAGGTCGGCTAAATGAAGAGGGGTATCTCTACATCGAAGGACGGCGAGAAGACCTCATCATTACCGGCGGGATGAACGTCTATCCGGCAGAACTTGAAGAAGAGATTTTGGCTTTCGATGGGGTGACTGATGTTGCGGTATTTGGCGTCCAAGATGAACGTTGGGGCCAAAAAGTGTGTGCTGCGGTTGTCGGTGATGTTGATCTTGACCTCAATGCACTCACCACTCGGCTGCGCCAGGATCTGGCGGGTTACAAGCAACCCAAGGAGTTCTTTGTGGTTGAGCAGCTGCCGCGCACCGCTTCGGGGAAAATCCAAAGACTTAAGGTCGCTGGGCTACTCGGTCTGGAGTGAGGTTCTTGTCGACCACACTTTGGATGTCGCAAATCCATCCTGTTCAATGCGTGCCGCATTTGGGAATATCGATTCTCGATTCACTCTGTACAAGCTACGCGGTTCTTTCCATCAATGAAGAGCAAGTCACAAAGCCGTCCGTCAATCACTTTGTCCTAAAGCCGAGGCGCTTGACGTGCCTTTAATTCATTTTCAGAGCTAAGTGGTGCCGCTAAGGGAATGAAACCTCTGGCACGGTTGACATTGCTTCGGCCAGCCGAGCATCGGAGAACATTTCATCGACCATCTCGCCGCGCAGGTACTGGTCATAGGCGGGTAGATCAAAGTGACCGTGCCCGCATAGTGCGGTCAGAATAACGGTTTCCTCACCGGTTTCCTTCGCCTTGAGAGCCTCGCGGATGGCAACCGCAATTGCATGGGTTGGTTCCGGTGCCGGC
>CAITYI010000177.1 GCA_903896585.1 uncultured bacterium | reverse complement strand
TAACAGACCCACTCATCTGCATGTACGTGGGCTGTTGGAGTTGATCACTTATCCAGGTGAGCAGCGGAAGTGTGGTTGGGCCGGTTTTTGGAAAACTTGTCCAGACTTCCATGTGATCGGTCTCTGATCCGTTCCACAAAATATCCGGTTGTTCATGTCGCATTGCCCATGGCCCGAAGTAGACAGAGTGGGGATCCAAATCCAACTCATGCTTGCTATTCGAAAGAGCAGCGAGACCGTGCGGCCAGACTTGATCGTCATAGGCCAACCAGTAGATCCAGTCCTTGGGGTTGACCCCAGCATTCTCCAAATGCGTAACCCAGAAATCTTGGTGGCGCATGGTCGGTAACTCGACTCCGGTGCAAATTACTTCGCAATTCTGGTGGCTAGATGCAAACTTCATGGCGGCAACCATGTCCGGTGAGTTGGGATCAGAAGTTACCGAGATCAGAACTTTCGAGAAGTATTGGGAACTGTGGTCAATTGATCTCAGGCATCGCAGGAAGCGGTCCCCACCTCGCCACACCATGACAACTAATATCGGATTGACCATCATGAAGACAGGACCTCCTGGTAGATGGCCCTAAGTTGAGGAACCACGGCAGAAGGAGACCATGTGTGTACTGCATGGGCGCGCACGGCTCCACGTAAATCTTGATCAAGAATCCAGGATATTCCAGCTGCTAAGTCTTCGGGGTTTTCGGCTTGGGCCAAATATCCGGTTGACTGATGTATCACAATGTCGGGGAGCCCTCCAATGTTGAATGCCACCACGGGGGTGCCGCAACTCTGACTTTCCATCGCCGTGATCGGCATGTTGTCTTCGCGACTAGGAACTGCGGTCATGTCCGCAGATGCATAAAGACCCGCCAATTGCTCGTCACCTTTGGCTTCGCCTACGAAAATGAATCGATGGATGGAATTGGCCGAGATGGCTTGCTGTTCCACTTGCGATGGTGGTGGTCCGACAATGACAACGGTCAAAGGTTGCAAGTGCTCTACTTTCTGCAGTGCTTGGGTCAGGAGATCCCAACCTTTGCGCCGGTCGTGGATCCCTGCAGATGCCAAGAAAAGGAGAACTGGGCGGTCATCCGGTACGCCGGTACCGGATCGGGCATCCGCTTGATCACGAGGGGTGAAAACATCAGTGTTGACTATGTGGGGAATCCGAGTGGTCGGCCAAGCACGCATCAACTTACTTTCCGCAACGGATTGCGTGAGCCAGCTGCTTGCCGGTAGAAGGTGCATGGGTGAAGTCCAGCGTTGCTTCTTTCGCTCCCATGTCCAACTATCCACATCAAATCCAGAATCGGTACTTGGCCGATTCTGCTTCGAATAACCCTGTTGGGATCGAAGACTGCTGATCTCGGTTGCATAATGCTCAGCTCCAGAGAACGCCCAAGCGTCACACAGTGACCAGACAATGGGTTTTTGAATTTTCCCGATTGTCTCCACACTCATGAACCCATCTGTTACCCAATGCATGTGGATGATGTCGGCACTACTTGCGTTGATCTCAGCTGCAGTTATTGAACCGAATCGAGCAGGTGAACGCCAGGTCGGGGTTGGTGACTTTTGCAGCGACCAGAGGCGCCTATCAGCCTCCTTGGCCACCATGAATGGGTACTTCTTGTTGGCAATGATGGTGGGATCAGAGTGGGCGGTTGCCCCCACCCGCATCCTTGATTGCATCCCTGAATCGAGCAAAGCTTTGTGAATTGCGTAAGCCGCGCGAGCTGCACCACCGTGAGCGTCGTAGGTACTTAAATGGAGGATCTTGGGATTACTTGCCCTTTGTCCTGATCCTTGGGTGCTCACGCGAATACGGTATCGGTTTGAGTATTACTGGTTCTGCAATCGGTCGAGTAAATCCGAAATCACGGATTTGACCCCAACGGGGAACGGTGTGGACCGGGGGCTCAACACGGTGGGAGTCATGCGCAGGTCTGATGCCTGACCAGATCCGCTGTTGTGCACGCCATACGCAATGGGGATTTTGATCCGAAGCACATCCTGAACCTGGGCAATTACCGTGCCAAGGCTTTTGGGTTCACCCGAGGCAATCACCAATAAATCTGGTGAACCCAAATCCTGAGACACTTGGGCAATTGTTGCGGCGGCATCTTGGACGAAAATAAAGTCGCGAATGGTATCCAGGGGAACAAATATATTTATTGTTTCTTTATCAAGCCCAGCTTTCACGAGCCGAGAAACCAAACCCTGTAATTTGTTGAGATCCTGGCCAGGGCCGTAGAGGTTGCTCACTCGACCAATCATGACTCGAACCCCAGCCAACTTTGTTGCAGCGGTTTCTTGCTGCAATTTCAGGGATCCGTATTCACTGAGGGGTGTAACAGGACTGGATGCGGAAAACGGAGCCTGCCCTGAACCCGCGTACACACCGCCAGCAGAAGATGTAAGAAAAAATGTGCCAGGGCCCTCAGGCAATTGATCATTGAGCATGCCAATGAATTCTGTGAAGACTTCGAGTTCTCTGTGGCAAGTCTCCTTATCGCTTGACACAGTGGCCTGCCCTGCTGCCCACACAATCAGCCATGGTTGTGGGTTAGCGCTCACTAATGCACGAAACGCTAAGAGATTCTCTGAGAGATCGCGTACTGATTGTGAGGCGTCTGCCCAATTGATTGGACTACCGCGGAAAGCTTCAGGAAATTCTTGGATGAGTGCGCCACCGAGCAGTCCGCTGGAGCCAATAACCCAGGTATGCATTACTGGTGGTTACTAATCTTGAGTTGATTTGGTGGAAGGGAAAATTCGTTGTGGGTCACGCACCACAACATAGAGAGGCTTGCCGAGGCTCATATTGGTTGCTGCCCCCACGTACTGAGCAATGATTCCCAGGCCTAAGAGAACTGAACCACCTATCAACATAAGTGCGGTGAATGTGGATGCCCAGCCAGCGACAATGAACTCCCCACGAACACGTTGAAAGATGATCCACAGAATCGCAATGAATCCGACCCCGAAAAATGTGAAGCCAAGAGCTGACACAAAAAACAAGGGTTTGGTGCCGCTGGAGACAATCAAGCGACCGAAATGGCTCGCCAGTTTGCGGTAACTGTAATTCTCCGCAACGCGACCTTCTCTTCGGGCAATCACCGGGTATTCGGTTGAGTCGGCCACTACCCAGCTCAACGCCACATCAAGATAAACACCAGCTCCGGTGTAGGCAGCAACACTGCGCCCAATCTCTCCGAGCAGCAATCGGTAACTGTTGAACTCGGCAAAGCCACCATTGGCAAGTGACTGAGCAAAAAGTTTTTTGGTGACCTTTGAT
>CAITYI010000176.1 GCA_903896585.1 uncultured bacterium | reverse complement strand
GTCTTTGTGGTCTTGATAGGTGCGGGGCTACTATTCGTGGCTGGCCAATATCGTAAACCTTCTCTACTTGCTCTCTTGGTGTTCCTCTTGGGGTGGTGCGCTGTTATCTACTGGCAATTGGTTCAACGTGACTTACCATTAGATGTGGGAACTTTGTTTGTAACCCTAGGGGTTATTGGCCTCCTGGTTTTATTGTGGATTCGCCCGCGAACCATTGAATGCGACACCGCACCGGTGGATCGGGAACAGGTGGAGGTACGCCAGTGACCAATACCAAGAGGTTTTGGAAAGACTTTTGGACCTTGCACGTTCCGCTCATTCTCGTTCTTGCCTTGTGCACATCTGCAACGATCATTGAAGTGAGCAGAGCAATGGAAGGCGTGAACCGAGCAATTGTCTATTCAATTCAGTGGCCGCTGATCGGGCTCTTTGCAGTATTTGTCTGGAATCACTACCGCAAGCACGGAAGTCTCACAAAATCAATTGCCAGGTACTTGCGGGCACGGACAGAGCGCATCACCCAGGAAGCTGAAAAAATCGAACTTGTTTTTGCTCCGAAGGTAGAGATTTCCTCTAACGACCCGCAGAAAAAGGCTTGGGATGAATACTTGCATGATTTACACGAAGCAGATCCCCCAGGGGCACCACCAAAAAAATAGTTAACCCGCGTCTTGGGTCACTAGAAAACTTTATATTTGCGGATAACATCTCTGCATGTCAATTGATTCTGCACCACCTGCTGCGTCTTCACCTATTGCGTCTTCATCCACTGATAACAAACGAGATGCATTCATCAATGCCTACACCCAGAAAACGACACTGCTTTTGTCAGCTCTCGCATTGGTCTATTTGTTTACATTTTCCATTCAGGCAATTTGGCCAGACAAAAATGCTGAGTGGTATCAATGGATGACCGTCTTCAGTTATATCTTGTGGGCACTTTTCGCCCTCGATCTCTTTTTCCGCTTTTTTGTAACCACCAATAAGCGACATTTTTTCCGTAGGAATTGGCTCGACACTCTTACGGTCATGGTTCCCTCACTTCGCGCCTTGCGCACTTTGAAGGCATTCACTAAAAATGGAATCTTGTCGAAAGGCAAGGGATTCTTTTCAAGTGGCGCAGTTGCAACAGCACTCATTGGTTCATTAATTGTCATCTGGGTAGGTTCGTTATCAGTCCTCAATGCCGAACGGGATGCGCAGGGAGCTGACATTGAGACACTTCCCGAGTCGCTGTGGTGGATGTTTGAGACCATTACAACGGTGGGTTATGGCGATTTCGTGCCAGTAACGTGGGTGGGAAGATCGTACGCGGTGGTCATTATGATGCTGGGCATCAGTCTCTTGGGGGTAGTTACTGCGGGGCTTTCCGCCACTCTCGTAAAGCAAAATAAGCCTGACCCGGCGGCTGAGGTGATGCAGGAATTGAATGAATTGAAGTCAATGGTGGCTGATCTGCAAAAGCAATTGAACGAAGGTAAAACTTCGCCCAGTACCTAGTTCGCTAATGTCAATGTCACAGTCGGTGTACCGGTTGGAGTAATCCGCACTGGTACGCCCCAGTCCTGCTGGTGCATGTGACAGGCGCCGTGCTCGGAAACTGCGTCGCAAGAAGCACCCTTTGCTGCGACATGGAGAACTCCAGACTCCACATCAGGATTTATGGTTACTGTGCGTACCAAATTTGAACTTGTGCGTCGATGCCGGTGACAAGGTGTCCGTCGACACACACACTGCCCGAGGTGGCTGTCTCTAATCCGGCAACCAATCGCAGCAGGGTGGACTTGCCGCACCCACTTGGACCCAGAATGGCAAGAATCTCGCCGGGGGAGGCGGTGACATTGACGTTGTGCAGAACATCCACCCGCTCCGGGCCGCTTCCAAAGGCTTTGCTGACATTGGTCAGCGAGACCTCGGCGGGGGCCAATTGGTTGATGCTGTCAGATGAAAATATCTGTGTTCCGAGTGACATGCTTTCCTCATAAAAGTTGTGGGGGTTGTCGACAGCGAGCATTGGCTGAAGTGCCGAAAAAGCGGCTGGCTGCTTGGGTGGTGGCAGATTGTGCGGTCTGCGAATTAGAGCAAACAGATGGCGCTGGACATGCGCATGCAGTCCATTTCAATGCATGACACCAAGGAGAAACGCGAAAGGGATAACTGTGAACCGTTGATCATTACTGCTCCTGACATCGGTTCTGGCGGTAGCACCCGAATCGGGTTGCTGCGGCGTCAATGAGCCAGATCTCTCGGCCGCTCTGGATGTTGGAGGAAAACTAGCAGAGGAAATTATGTCGCGCAAGCCCGGGGTGCCAGTTATGCCTGTTGAGACTCAGCCCAGTGGATTCAAACGGCTAGTTGTTCGTTACTGGACTTTGATGCCACGTCAATGAACCAGCCGTCTTTTTCGTTCACCATTGAATACGTTAATTGAGCAACCTCTGTGCCGGTGTCAAATGATGCAGAGATCTCAATGACCCCTTCACTATTTAGATTGCAGGAGTTAAAAGTGATTTGGGGATTATTAAGTAGAAAACTGTAATCGAGTGTAATGATGTTAGTGAAATCACTTTCGGAGACTCGAGATCTGAATGAGTCAGATGAATAACTCATGGCTTTACCGAAATCTTTGTCACTCAGTGACTGGGTCTGATTTGAAATACTCTGTTGAGTGTTCATGAGGTCCGCTTCAGAGCAATTGCCTGAAGTTACGGCTGCGGTTTCGGTTTTGGTCTCGGGAGAGCGCAAAAGATAAATGCCAGCAATGACTACCCCAACCAAAAGAATGAACCCGATCGCAATGAATTTCGGCATGTAGTAAACCTCCTGTGGAGAAAAGTACCGCAGATTGTGAATTTGGGCTTGGTTATGCATTCTTGGAACTGAGCGCAAACAGGGTTTCCCAAGAATTCATTGATTACAGTGGGATGACTACAGTGGGATCATGACTGATTCCCCACCGCTTTTCAGCGAGTTGATTCATGGGCACAATGTCGAGGAACGCACGGCTGCTGGTCGGGCGGCGAGGGCTGTTGTTCCGCGCTCAGCCCTAGGAAAGTACGTCCCGGCACCTGACCGGCGCGATCCAGTCCAGATTCTGGCTGACCAGGAAACCCATCGAGTTGAAGCACTTATCCCCCTTCGCCACAAACGGATGAGTGCCAATCCATTCGCCTTTCTGCGAGGAGCGGCGGCCGTGATGGCCGCGGATCTCGGCTCACGCCCACACACCGGCCTGCATGTGCAACTTTGTGGCGATGCCCATCTGTCAAACCTCGGGCTATTTGCGGGACCAGATCGTTCACTCGTGTTCGATATTAATGATTTTGATGAGACCGCACCGGGTCCATTCGAGTGGGACGTGTTCAGGCTAGCGACAAGTTTCCAAGTTGCTGCACAAGACGCGGGTCACTCAACCAAATTCTCGCGATCTCTACCGGGCGCGGTCGCTACTGCTTATCGGGATGCCATGTCACGATTCGCCGCCATGAATTATCTAGATATTTGGTATTACCGAATTGATTCCGAATTACTTCGAAGTTGGGCGGTGAAAGCCGATACGCGCTCGGTAATTAAAAGACTCGATAGGACCGAGGCCTCTGCTCGCGCGCGTGATCGATGGTCAGCGGTGCGTAAATTGACAGATGTTGTGGACGGGACCCGAAGGTTTCTCCACCAGCCACCCTTATTGGCATCATTGGGACTAGATGATGAAGCGCGTCCTGTTGTTGAGACTATGTTCACCGACTATCAGAACTCCTTACAAATTGACCGTCAGGAATTGCTCCGCCGTTATCGAGTTGTT
>CAITYI010000175.1 GCA_903896585.1 uncultured bacterium | reverse complement strand
TGCGTGCCGAATTCGGCGGCGCGGGAGCGGGAAATGCTGGCGTGGTGGAGAACCTGCACGGCACTTTTGTGGTCGGGCCAACGCTTTTTACCCGTGCGTGAACAGGTTTTTGGTTTTGGCTGTGGTCGCATGATCTACTTTCGTGTGGCTCAGGATGACACCTCGCGTATGGGGAACTAATGCGTGGTGATCTGATGCGTGGTGAACCAAGGTGGGGTATGCGTGAGGAATTCTAATGAGATTGCATGAATCCGTGGAGTAGGGCAATATTAGGCCTTTGCTGCCGAGAAGGGGATGAATAGATGTTGAGGAATGTGGTTTTTGTTGGGGTTGCTTCCGCCGTTGTGTTTGGAATTACCGCCCCCGCTCATGGCGCAGATGGATCCGGAGCTACGCCAAACATTTCGGTTACCTACAACATTCCTGCCGTAGCATTTGATGGACCAGGTTGTGTAGAGGCTCCTATTAATCTGACATACACGAAGTCGGGTGCAGCCGTCGATGACGTATCAGCGACCGTTGCGATAGATGCCCGTTACAGCGGTTCTAGCTCTTCATTCTCCCGCTCCGTATACATCGGATATTCCAGCGCCGGCACAGCAACTGTCAGTGATTCATATTTGTTTGTGTGTCCTTATGAAGTAAATGACAATGCAGGTCCGATCGGGGTGACAGGAACGGTTGAGTCAGAGGTTTTCACTCAGACGGCAGTCACCGCCCCAATATCGGCCTCGGTGTTGACGCTCGCACAAAACCCAACAAAGCTGTCAAAGCCAAAAGTGAAAACCGTCAGTGGATTCGTGTCTTACCGTGAAGTATCAGGAAAAGCTACGGCAGCAACACTCACTAAAGGTGTAGTTGGAGCTGGCGGAAATTTGACGCTGTCGGTAAAGAAGAAGGGCGCCAAAAAATTCGTAGAGGTAAGCACCACATCAGCGGATGAATTCGGAAACTGGAATTTCAGTTACGTTTCAACGAGCAAGCTTCCTAGGGGGAGCTCATTCATGGTGACCGTCAGCGAATGCGGGTGGTGTACCCCCGCGCAAGTCACTGGCAAAATCCGGTGATTAGAACCTTCAAAATGATCGGCGGGTAACTAGGGTGGCTTCTCCGGAGCCTGGCTGGTATCCCGATCCTGAGTTGGAGGGACATCTTCGTTTCTGGAATGGAACCGCATGGACTGATGGTCGCCTTTCGGCTGAGGGGACATCGGATTCCAAGCATGCCGAAAAGTTAGCCAAGCGAATCGAGGTCTCGATGGCGCAACAGCAAGCGGCAGCACAGATAGATGCCTCTCACGATTCATACACCCAGCGTGTTAACAACTTAATCACGCAGGCCACAGGATATGCCGCTGCGGGAGATATTGAACGCGAAGAGCGGACAATGCGCAGCATCATCAACTCTGCTAAGGAATATGGCGGGAAAAATGGCGTTAAATCGGCGACGGAGTTTCTCGATTCACTGATTGCCAAAGGAAAACTGCGAATTGGCTCAAGTTTAATCGGCACCATCAGCCCGGAAAACGGGTTGTTTCAGTACGCTCGAACAGAATCTCTATCGCGCGTAACGACAGGTGGGAAAACTGCGACCGTTTACAGCGATAGAGTCTTTCACGGAGATACGGTTTATGTCATCGATGAATCAACAGGTGCCCAAGTAACTCTTGACGGCCAAATTCAAATAACGCAAAGACCTACACTCACTCGAATGGCGATCTTGTCTCCATTACCCGGAACTGCTCTAATACCGGGTCTAGCGCTACAGAAGAAGCGCCAGAATGACTCTCGCACAGCGTTCTTTATCATGGCCAGTTCGAAGTGGTCCTTCACTATTCCGATTGATCCAAATAACGTTAACAAACCAAGAGAAATTGCGGAGAGAATTAATAGCATTGCAGGTGCAATGGAACGCAAGGAGGAGAACTCGCCTTTTCCGCCTGTCACCCAAGTGGCCCAGACCAGTAGGGTCAGCGAATTGAGCGAACTCAAACAACTTCTTGACTCCGGAATCATTACTGAAGCGGAAGCTGAAAAACTCAAACAAGAAATACTCAACAGGTAGAAAGATGTGACATGAGCGACTCCACGGGAGAAAACCCGCAACCAACAGCGCCACCACCCTCAGGACCACCGGTCATTAAGTCACAGGGTGGGGGGCAGAAACCCGTCTATAAGAAGCCGTGGTTCATCGCTTTGATCGCTGTGCTTCTGGGCCTTTTTGTGCTTGTTGGGCTCACGAGTGGAGGAGACAACACGGCCACAGAAGACTCAAATGAACCTAACATCGTTTTGACCCCTTCGGTAGTTGGATCACGACTCGACGTCGCTTACAGCGACTTCAATGCATTGGGTATTGGCGAAAGTGATATCGAGGTTGTCGGCGGAGGGACATTTGGGATCCTTGATGAAAGTAACTGGACAGTTTGCGAACAGCAACCTGCAGGGAATACGCCACTGCAAGAGCCATATAGATTCATTGTGAACAGGACCTGTCCAGATTCGGAGGTTGTAGACGAGGAAAGTTCGGTTGAGGTCGAGCCCAGCACTCCAACTCCTGAGGAACCTGTGGCAGCTGAAGCAGTACCTGATTCCCCCACAATCTTCACTGCGAGCGTTCAAGGCAATATAGCTGACATGCGGAAAGACCTCAGCGATTTAGAAATTGCAATCGCTGAAAATGGCGTGCTCAGAATTTTGGGCAACATAACCGAGATAAGTTTTAACTATGCGCAACTTGGAGCTCGAACTGCACCAACAGCTATTGCCGAATCCTGGAACACTGAATTTGCAACACTTGGGGAGTCGGTAAATAAGTTGACTGACCGGGTGAGTAATGATGGAACGAGTAAGCAAGTGACTTCAGCTCTAAAAGAGGTTCGCAAGAATCTTGACGCACTTGAGGAATTGCTTGCTGAACTAAACTGAAGCAGTCGGCAACACTCCCTTAAATCGGGAAGTTAACACATAATTGGGAGAATCCCCATTGCCGAAAGCTTTTTGTATACCCGTTGAAGCAGTACGGCTCAGAGTCTTCGTCGGATGGAGCACAGAAAAGACGGACCACAATTGCATTTGCAAAGAAGCCCTGACAGAGGAAGGCCCAGCCAATTGGCTGGGCCACCTCAAAAGGTTTGCTACTGATAAGCGAACCTTAACACGGGCTGGAGTGGTTGCGTCAATTCTTGTGTTGCGTGAATTGGTCTGGTCCCTTGCGAGTCGACTTTAATTCAGGACTTCCAGACTTCAGGACCTCAGCTGACTGCGCCACCGTTGTGAGGGATGCACTTTGCGACCACGCTATCTATGGGCATGGTTTTTTATCCCGCGGCATAGGCTGTCCCCGTGTCTAACCCTTCAGATCAGCCTTCAGGCTCCATGAGCATTGTCATCACCCGTCATGGCGAGAAACCCAGTGATTCGGGGAAACCCCATGGGATCAATTCAGATGGTGAGCATGACCCCCATTCGCTCTCGGTGCGCGGGTGGACTCGCGCTGGAGCTTTGGCCGGGCTATTTGGCCTGGTGCCACAACCTCGA
>CAITYI010000174.1 GCA_903896585.1 uncultured bacterium | reverse complement strand
GAGGCAACCTTTGATCCGCTACCTTTTGATGCTGCTTGCGCGCGAAGGTTTGCGATTGTCGCTGGGTGCTTACGTCAATCAGGGCGAAAAACTCAGGCCCGCGCATTTGACGCACTCATCGCAGCCACAGCACTCGCCCATGAACTTCCGCTCTACACGCGCAATGCTCAAGACTTTGAAGGCATAACCGGATTAGATATCCGACCAGTTTAGCCAAAAACACTCACTTCTTCGGTGAACATGCGAACCCGACTCGCAAGGTGCGCCATGGAATCCGCAGCGACAGCCTGACCAATCTCAGTAGCGTATGCCGCAGTAAATGCTTCTTGGGATTCAAACCACAACTCGGCAATGCCGTCACAGGCCGCAGTTTCATCTTGTTCAACAACATTGAATCGAATCTTCTGCACGCCCGGTAATTGCTTGGCAAGTAATTGGTGTTCGCCAATCCACCAGGCCTTGAATTCCTCGTGGGTCATGTCGTCGCGCCGCGTCAACATAATCATCGCTTTAAACATGATCACGGCTTCTTTACTCGTGCATTGGGACGCCCACCGGCACTGAGCACCAGGGCGATCACGATTTCATTTGCTTTGGGTGCATCGGGGATCGAGATACTGACCGCATCCATGTCATCAAATACCCAACGGTCATCCTTATTCCCAATAGGCATGGTGATTGATGCACCAGGTCCAGCAACCATTTTGGTACCGGGAATGATGTCAGCGCCACCACCGATTGCTGCACGTACTGGTGCACCAAAGCGTGGGTGCAAGACAGCGGCGGTGTGTTCGCGATCGCCGTCAACTCCAACGATTGCGCCCTTGCCATAGCCACGCACCTGATCCGGAGTCACACCGACAGCGGCGAGCGCTGCCAAGGCTTCGGTGACTAACCGAGTGGCCGAATCAATACCAAGTTGTTCTAACTCGGTGAGGTCCTCGAGTCGACCGCGACCTGCCCCAGGATTGGTGCACACCAAAGCGGCAACGGCAACCACGGTGGCAGGATCAACGGGAGCATCAGCTTCGCGGTGTGTTTGGGTGACTTGAGTGATGATCGAGCGAATCTGCATGTGCGCAGACTACGGTGTTGCAGCGGGATTGACGATGTCAGTCAAAATTAGTGGCAGGTACAGCGTTTTGGCTCGGGAACACTGGCCATGACCTGAGCTGCGTGCTCGCCACAGCCTGACCAGGTGATCTTGCCGCAGGTACTGCAGGTTGCTGGATTACACATCTTTGAACCTCCGTTCGTCCGGGTGGTGAATGTATCGGCGACAGTGCATCCTAACATACCCCCTAGGGTATGCAAATAACCTAAAGCCAAATCACACTGCGGGTCTGATTCGCTGGCAGCGATGCATAGAGGGCTACTGGAATTCCAGTGCAATCACCGAGTCGACCAAGGGTGTCCAGTGAAATCAATGAACGTCCGGCTTGGAAGCGGATCTCATTGAGCCAGAAAGAAAGCCGCCAACTTAACAGCGGTCTGGCGGTCCCCGGGTGCAGAGAGGTATCGCGCATACCCGGCGGAGCATGTGGAGCATTTGGGTGGGCCCAGGTACCTAGATCAAATCTCCCACGCAAGGGATTGTCTGGGACGGTGCGCCTCAACATGAGCATATGTTCACTTTTCACCGCTGCGAGCGCAACCAGTGATCCACAACCACCGGATTTTGATTGCAGCAACATGGCGAACAGTCATTGAACTATCTTGGGCAAATAGAGTGACTCCAGAGGCAAATTCGACAACCCAGTCTGTTAAGGAATGCCCACTGAATACCAACCCGGCATCGACTATCACGAGGCCACCCTGGCGATCCTGGCTACCCCTGTATGTGGCGCTAGCACTGATTTGGGGGTCCACCTTTTATCTGATCATGGTGGGTTTAGAGATGTTCACCCCGGTGGGAGTTGCATTTGGCCGCATTGCATTTGGCGCGGTCACCCTGGTGGTGGTCAGCGTGGTGGGCAAGATTTGGTTCCCACCACGGTGGTCGTGGAAACATATTTTCGTCGTATCAATTCTGTGGGTATCTGTTCCTGCGATGCTTTATGCCTACGGTGAGACCCGCGTCTCATCGGCACTCGCCGGAATCATTAATGCAGCAACTCCGCTCATGACTCTGTTAGCCATGTTGATTGCCTTCCCAGAGGAGAAACCCACCCGCCAACGAATAATTGGTTTATTCATTGGGTTTCTAGGAATCCTGATTGTTGTTGGTGTGTGGAATAGGAGTGGGGGCAATGATCCGGTTGGCATGCTTGCTCTTCTGGGTGCAGTTGCCTGTTACGGAATCGGCTTTCCATATGCGCGCAAGTACTTGATTGGCCCCAGTGCGCGCGAGCCGATCAATCCAATTTCACTAGCCCTCGCAATGTTGCTCGGTGGTTTGATTGTTACCGGACCAATTGTTGCATTCACCGGAGTTGTCAAGACTGACTTCGCGTGGGGTCCTCTAGTTGCCGTTGCTGTCCTGGGTATTTTGGGAAGTGGACTTGCATCGGTATTAAATTTCAAACTTGTGGCAGCCTCTGATGCCACCACGGCTAGCACGGTCACCTATTTCACACCCTTGGTGGCCGTGGTTACCGGAGCCCTCCTTCTTAATGAAACTATCACTTGGAATCAACCCTTTGGAGCTCTCTTTGTTGTGATTGGAGCTGCGATTGCACAAGGTGTGATCACGGGCAGAGTAGGGATGTGGCGAAGACGAATGTGAGCACCGTTGTCTTCCTTTCAGCCCCACCAGTCACAACTTTTCGGTGCTTTCATTCCTCTTGATATTGCAAGTTTGCAATACCGCATTTTTTCGCTATCTATCTCGAGAAACTCGAGTGACTCGAGTGACTAGCCTTGGGATCGTGACTACGCCTCCGTCTACGAGTGGGAATACGAATGCCCATACGAGTACACCCAATTGGCGCACGTGGTTGCCTTCCTACATACTCCTGGCATTAATTTGGGGATTCTCTTTCTATTTCATTAAATATGGACTGGAGATGTTCACCCCCGTTGGTGTGGCCTTTGGCCGAATCGCATTCGGTGCACTCACCCTTGCGGTGTTAAGCCTGGTCACCAAGACCCCCCTGCCACCTCGATGGTCCTGGAAGTACATCTTCGTTGCATCACTTTTATGGGTATCGATTCCCTGGATGCTGTTCGGATTCGGTGAAACACGAGTCTCATCTGCACTCGCTGGAATCATTAACGCCGCAACACCACTGATGACCCTGCTCGCCATTCTAATTGCATTCCCGGAGGAGAAACCAACACGTCAACGCATTGTTGGACTCCTTCTGGGGTTCATCGGGATTCTGATTGTTGTTGGTGTGTGGAATACAAGCGGGGAAAATGATCCCGTTGGCATGTTGGCGTTACTGGCCGCCGTTGTCTGTTACGGCATTGCATTTCCATTCGCGCGCAGGTACTTAACCGGGCCAACCGCCCGTGAACGCATCGCGCCGATCTCCTTGGCCATGGGCATGATGTTGTGGGGATTGGTGGTGACAACTCCGATTGTGGCGGTTACCGGAATCACGGACACAGCGTTTCAGACCGGTCCTTTTATTGCGGTCGTACTGCTTGGCGTACTGGGAAGTGGCATCGCGTATGTCCTGAACTTCACGGTGGTTACCGCTGCTGATGCCACCACGGCCAGTACCGTCACCTATTTCACTCCACTGGTCGCGGTGATTGCGGGAGCACTGCTGTTGAATGAAAACATCACCTGGAATCAGCCACTGGGTGGTTTACTCGTGGTGCTCGGTGCCGCAATTGCACAAGGCGTGATCAGCGGCAGAATAGGGACGTGGCGAAAACGAATGTGAGCACCGATGTCCTCGTTGTGGGGGCTGGCCCCGCTGGCTCAGCGGCGGCCGCGTGGTGCGCGCGTCACAATCTTGATGTGCTTTTGGTAGACGCTGAGGAATTCCCGCGGGACAAGCCCTGTGGTGACGGTCTCACTCCGCGGGCCATCGCTGAACTCGACTCCCTCGGCCTCTCCTCGTGGCTTGACGGTAGGGCTCGAAATAAGGGATTGCGCGCCGCGGGATTCGGACAAGAGTTGTACCTGCCGTGGCCTGGAGGAAATCTCCCGAATTACGGAGGCGCGGCCCCGCGACTCGAACTCGATGCTGCGATTCGCCAAGTGGCAATTGATTCCGGATCACAGGTGCTCGAAGGGCTGCGGGCCAAAGATGTTGTCATGGCTGGCAATAAAGTGTCCGGTGTCGTTTTCAACAACGGCACCACGATTGATTGCAAAAGATTAATTGTCGCTGACGGGGCGAAGTCACAACTCGGTCGCGCACTCGGTCGCTCGTGGCACCGATCAACCGCATACGGTGTAGCCGCACGCGGATACATCAAGTCACATCGCAGCGATGACCCATGGATTTCCAGTCATTTGGAATTACGTGGTGAGCACAACGAGTTGCTATCTGGCTACGGGTGGGTGTTCCCCCTTGGCGATGGTGAAGTCAATGTAGGTGTGGGCACCCTCGCCACGAGTAAGCGTCCAGCGGAGGTGAACCTCCGTGGTTTGTTGACCCACTATGCCGATCAGCAACGCAACACCTGGCAATTTGAAGGCGATGTCCGGGCACCGTGGTCGGCCCTGCTACCCATGGGTGGTGCGGTCAGTAATGTCGCTGGCGCCAACTGGGTGTTAATCGGTGACGCTGCCGGGTGTGTGAACCCACTCAATGGTGAAGGAATTGATTATGGTCTCGAGACCGGCCACCTTGCTGCGAACTTATTTGCCAAGACAATCGTGAATCCACACATGGACTACAGCCGGGTGTGGCCCAAGGAACTATTGGTGCATTACGGCACTGCATTTTCTATTGCACGAAGGCTGGCCGGTTTGATTACCGTGCCACATTTGCTGCCCACATTCGGTCCCATTGGCATGCGGTCGACTTTCCTGATGACCATTGCATTACGGGTCATGGGGAATCTGATCACCCCCGAGGACAAAGACGTGACCGCCAGATTGTGGAATTTCGCCGGGCGCCGGTCTATTGCCTTAGATGAACGCCCACCGTTTAGTTAGCCCACCAGTCATACTTATGACCATGTCTACGGTGCCCCTGACTGAGGTAAAGGCCCATCTATCCGAATTGGTGTCACGGGTTCAGGCCGAACATGATCGAGTCACCGTGACCGTTCACGGAAAGCCAATGGCCGTTTTGATGGCTACCGAGGATCTGGAAGCCATGGAAGAAACCATTGCAATCCTCGCGGATGTTCCCCTCATGCAACAACTTCTAGCCGCCGAGGCAGAGATTTCTCAAGGCCAGGGTGAATCCCTAGAACAGTTACAAAATGTAATGGCGG
>CAITYI010000173.1 GCA_903896585.1 uncultured bacterium | reverse complement strand
CGTCCCAGCTAGGAACTTTTGCTCGACCACGCTTTGATTTCTTGGCGGATACTCTTGAGTCTGGGCTTAGCTCGAGTGGTAATTCGGCATCAAATTCAGAAACGGCATTCAACTCAGAAACAGCATTCATTTCGTGGTCGGGCTTTAGCTCGGGTACGGCGACTAAGCGAACCGGTTCTGGGACCGCAATGACCACTGTGTCATTCACGGAGGAGCGAGTGTCTTGGGTGTCGGCCGGTATGCCATGCAGTTCACTGGATTTTTCCGGAGCTGGCCGCACCGGAGCTACCCCCATCCAGGATCGAGCTACATCATTGAGGGGATGAACGGTCTTGCCGGTGGGTTCGAAATTCCACAAAGCTTCCGAACCATCAAGCTTGGCACTGATAATCCACTGACCATTGCGGTAGAAACTGTCCCACACCAAGGCATTCGACTTTGTTATATCGAATACGATTTCGGCCAATGTGGATCCGCCCCGGGTGGAGTGGACATATGTTGCCTGAGCACGTTCAGCTACGTAGGCGCGCTCGCCGAGGGGCGGTTCTGCATAACGAAGAACCCGATCTAGTTGCCATCCCGTTTCCGCGGATATCGCTTCTGGGGACTCGCCGGCCCGCACACGAAACTGAATCTCGCGGGGGCTGAGCGCATCCAGGGCGTACTCCTTCACGTCAATTTATTTGCCACTTCAGGGAACTCACCGTCTGTGTGCGAGATTCATGGGCATCGGTGCGTATCGATTCCTATGACCCTCAACAGACCATAACCTACCGCCTTCACGTACTAGATCGGCGAAGGATCCGCGTTTCGAGGCAAATCTTAGAAAACGGACTCAGGATTGGGGTCCAGGTCCAGGTCCAGGTCCGAGTTCAGTCAGGGGGTGCGGATCATCGACAAATCCACCCGCTGTAGGGCCAGGAATTGGGTCGAAGTTGAGAACGATTGCGGGGTGGGGAAGTGGTCGCTCGGCGCTGTTTCGTTCCCACACCTTCTGAGAGGCGAGTGAGACCGTGACGGTGAACGCGGCACCAGACACTCCCAATGCAAAGGCCCAGCTTGTGCCCACTGTGTCAATCAAATAACCACCAACGGAAGCGCCACTTGCAAATCCAAGGGCTAATCCTGAGTTCGCCCACGTTAAACCTTCAGTGAGAAGTCTAGGTGGCACTAGGCGTTCAGCCAATGAAAATGCGCTGATCAGCGTGGGGGCAATAGCGAACCCAGATAAAAACGCAGCCAGAGCTAGAAATGCGATTGAGTTTAAAAACGGAATAGGAAAAGCAACGATGAGCATAAACAATGAAGTGAGTCGCAGTTGCCGGGGGAGTGAGACATTAAGCTGACGGCTACCAAAGAGTATTCCCCCCAGCATTGAGCCCACGGCCCATAAGGACAAGATAAGCCCGGCGAATTCCGGTGTACCTGAGTTTGCAGCGAATGCAACCACTGCAACATCGGAGCTTCCAAAAAGTACGCCGACACCGGTCGTGGCTATAACGAGGGAAAATAGGCCTGCCTGGCGAAGCGCTCCTCGTTGAATGTCGGTGCTTGGTGGGGTGACATGTATCGGTGGCGATGTCGTCTTCAATGACGCTAGGAGTAGTGCACCCACAAGGGTTAATGCGGCGCCAACAATTAATGGAGCGGGGAAACCGAGCGAAAAAGCCAGTGTTGTTGCTAGAAGAGGCCCAATTGCAAAAACGAGTTCATCAATGATGCTTTCTAGGGCGAACGCGCTGCGTAATTTCTGAGTTTGACGATCGGTGACAAAAGCCCAGCGGGCACGCACAAAAGACCCAAAAGAGGGAAAAGCTGCACCCGCTATCACGATCAGCATTGATTGAATCCAGCGAGACCAGGAAAGCTGCAAGGCAGCAACGAAGACTATTAGGGCGGAAGAATAAATGAAGGGCAGGATGACGAGCAGTGGACGTTGGCCGATCCGGTCCGCCAGTCTGCTGGTAAACAAGGCGGCCACAGCAGACGTGATGGCAAAAAGTGCCTGAAGGAAGCCGGCATAAGCATAGGACCCGGTGTCATTGCTCACAAAGAGAATTAGGCCCAGACCCACAGTAGCCAGTGGAAGCCGCGCGACAAATCCGGCAGATGAAAAGGCGAGGGCGCCAGGAATCCGCAATACCTCAATAAAGGGGCCTAAAGGATTAGTTAACATGGTAGAGACACGGTACTCGCTCTCGTGTCTGAGCTAGTGAGTGACTCAAGTGGCAGCAGTGCAATCTTTATTTGCAAACGAGGATTCGAGGACGGTAGGAATGGAAAAGATACGAAGAGGGAATCGGGATCTGTGGGAGATTCCTACCGAATTGGAACATTGTTTTGACGTATCCGGACGATTTGAGGTTGCCTGGTTTGCCGCCCACGAGGCTGCTGCTTTTCTGATGAATGATCGCCCCGCAGATCTGCTGTACACATCCAAATCCACGAGCACCGATCTCGTTAGCCAGATGGATAAGGCAGCTGAAGAGATGATTGTTCACCACATAATCCAGGATTTTCCTCAGGACGGGGTACTGGGGGAGGAAGGCGCAGACAGAAACGGATCAAGCAATGCTCGGTGGATAATCGACCCACTTGATGGCACAGTGAATTATCTTTTCGGTGTACCGCTATGGGGAGTTTCAATCGCCATTGAAATTGATCACGTGGTCGAATACGGCATCGTTGTTACTCCAACCCAGGATGAAACATATATTGCTCGCCGTGGGCGTGGCGCGTGGAAAATTCGAGGAATCCAAAGTTCCGTCATATCGGTTGAGCAAGTTCAGGTTCGAGCGACTGAATCACTCGAGACGGCATTGGTCATGACAGGTTTCGCATACAGCCCACATAAAAGAGGCCGCCAGGCTGAACTCATTAAAGATTTGATTCCCTGTATAGCTGACATTCGCCGCAATGGTGCTGCGGTGATTGATTTGTGTTGGTTCGCCAGCGGACGCAGTGACGCCTATTTTGAGTCCGGATTGAACCTCTGGGATTATGCAGCGGGCGCACTGATAGCCCAGGAGGCGGGTGCAATTGTGCAGGGATTAGAAAACAGCAGCCTCAGTGAGTATCTTGTTGCTGCCACCCCTCAGATCTTCGAACAATTGCATTCATTGCTCATGACTAAAGGTGCGCGCGACATAATTGTGTTTAGCGATTAAACCTAATCCAGTCTCTTAAGATCATGTCGGTACCATTGCGAATTATGTACATAGATTCCAACCGAAGGCTCAATGTCTAATTCCGTTACCACATCGAGAGTGATCTTTGCTGGGATACCTAAAGCGCGTGCGTGACTGGGGATTACTTTGTGATTACCGACCAATGCATGGGCACCGATCAGGGATACGGGACCCACGACAGCGCCTTGCAGAACTACGGCATGAGACCCGATGAGTGAGAGTTCATGCACCGTGCATCCTTCCAAATGGGCCCCATGACCCACCACACATCGATTCCCAATATTGGTATCAAAGTTGGCATTACAGTGGATCACAGCGGCATCCTGAATCGAAGTCTGTGATCCGACAAAGATCTTTCCGTGATCGCCACGTAAAACTGCGCCCGGCCAGATACTTGACTCGGCTCCTATCGACACGTTTCCAATAATTACGGCGTCCGGATGCACAAACGCGGTGGAGTCAATATCAGGAATCAGACTTCCCAGTGAGTAAATTGGCATACTCCATGTTCTCATGGATCAGAAGTGACGATCGGCGAAACACGGACCCACTTGCAGGCCCCCGTGTTCCATGAGGCACAATCTGCGCGCAACGACCCAATGGGAAAGGAAAACAGACATGGCTACCGATTACGACGCACCTCGCAAGACGGATGAGGAGCTCGCGGAGGACAGTCTTGAAGAACTTAAGGCTCGTCGTGCCGAGAAGACTTCTTCTCCAGTTGAAGTTGACGAAGCGGAACTAGCTGAGACGATCGAGCTCCCAGGCGCTGATTTATCATCGGAAAATCTCACCGTGCAGGTCGTTCCCAAACAAAGTGATGAATTTACCTGTATGTCGTGCTTCCTCGTTCATCACAGGAGCCAGTTTGATCACGAAGGAAAATCAGGGCCGATCTGCAAGGACTGTTCTTAATCCTCGCGGGTAACGATTCGAAACACCGCAACTTCCACGGCGGCTGCCGCTGCAGCGGTAATGGTTGCCCACAGCAGGGCACTTGAGAAACTTACGTTCGGATCATGTGGGGACGGGGCTTTGTGTCCCCTCACTCGGCGGTAACCACTGTCCAGTGCTTTTCGTACAGCCCACGTGGCAGCCATTGCTGCCAAAGGAGCCACCACTTGGATTGTGATCGATGATTTAACTGGGGATTGCGCTTGGGATTGCGCTTGAGACCGCGCCGGCATCTGTTCCACATGCCTTGTCTACCAGTTCGTCGTCAGGAAGCGTCAAAAGGGGCTGATTCTAAGCATTCGCAAAGTACCTTGGATCGCCGCGAGGACATGACCCACAATTGATGTGGGTCATCTGGGTCGGTCACGGTTACTGCGACGGATGGAAGGTTGCCGCGAATAGTGACAAAGGCTGTTATACCGATCTGTCCGCGACGTATTGCCACGAGTTCATCTGCGTTGAGAATTCGCGGATGTGAAATCAGTTCAAGTGGGATGGTTGCCTGAGCAACTGTGAGGAATTTGGTCCCTTGTTTCCCAATGATGGCAATAACGGGCGAAGAAAACCATAAACCAAAAAACATACCGATAACTCCGATAGTGAAAATTGCGAGTCCGGTATACATATTGATAGCGGCACCGTAGGCAACCGAAATCATGGCGATGAACAGAACCACGACAAAGAATGTGCCCATTCTGGGATAAACTCTCTCGCGGTACGTAAAGTCGGCATTGACTTCTTCAGGCACAACCAGAGTGTAGGTGTCGTGGCTAAGATGAGCTCGTGTTGCATGTGAGTCCGCCCAGTGGTTCCTTCATCCCTGATCGAAACCCCAGCGCCCCCCAACCGGGTGAAGCTATTCCAACTCACTACAAGTGGTGCTTTGGCTGCGGCGTTGACCACCCCACCGGACTCCACATGCAAGTTACTGCAGGCGAGGGCTTAACCGCAAAAGGTGTGTTCACGGTAACGGAAAATCACCAGGGCGCCCCCGGATTAGCGCACGGGGGACTGCTTTCTGCGGCTATTGATGAAATTCTAGGTTCATTAAATTGGTTGCTGGGCGTTCCAGCCGTAACCGGCCGTTTGGAATGTGATTTCCGCAGGCCTGTTCCAGTTGGGACCACACTTCACATGCACGCTGCCATCGAATCCATGCATGGGCGCAAAGTGTTCACTCGAGCAACAGCGCACATGAATGATTCTGCGGGCCCCGTCGCCATCGAGGCAACAGCACTATTCGTGCAAGTGGATTTGGAGCATTTTGTTAAAAATGGAAATCAGGCTGAAGTCAATGCAGCGATTTCAGATCGATCGGGAAAGTGGAAAAACATGACCAATACGCATGTTTCTCACATTTCGGAATTTGAGGTCAATCCATGATTGCTAATCTCGGTGTCTTGGTCCATCGGCTCGATACGGGGTTGCCGTTGCCGGATCGGGAAATGCCAGGGGATGCAGGTTTTGATATCTACTCCCGCCATGATCATGTATTACGCCCGGGAGAGCGGGCACTCATTCCTACCGGAGTGGCAATTGCTCTCCCCATCGGGTTCGTTGCCTTAGTGCACCCACGAAGTGGACTTGCCCTGAAATACGGATTCACCTTGGTGAATGCGCCGGGCACCATTGATGCTGGATATCGAGGTGAGATTTCAGTTATTGGACTCAACACTGGGACGGCGGATTTTTCCATAACCCGAGGTGATCGGATCGCCCAACTTGTTTTCCTTGAATTACCGAGTGTGGTTATTGAAGAAGTCTCAGTCCTGCCAGGTTCTGTTCGATCATCGGGTGGTTTTGGATCCACTGGTGGCCACCAACCGGCCTGATGTAAGACTTAGGGGGTGACGGACACACTGAAGAATGACAGACTGAAGAACGACAGACTGAAAAATGACACACCCAAAGAGGATGTCCGTTCCGATGGCCCCTTCGATGAATCGGAAGCTGTGTTTGAAGGCATAAATCGAGTGGATCTGGGCGGCTTGCTCATCGCGGTGCCACCAGGTGTTGAGATTCAAGTTCAAGCTGACCAAGCCAGTGGTCGGATCACCGCCCTCACTCTCAAAGACGGCAATTCGGGAATGCAGATTCACCCGTATGCGGCTAGGAAATCCGGGGGAATGTGGGATGAAGTCCGAACCACGATCATAAAGTCCATTAACGAAGCGGGCGGACTCGTAGAAGAAGTGCCGGGCCCGTGGGGCATCGAATTAAATGCTCAAATACAAGCCCAAGGTGAAAGCCCAGGATTACAGCCGGCTCGATTCGTTGGAATTGATGGACCCCGGTGGTTTCTTCGCGCAGTGTTTTTAGGGCAAGGAGCGCGAGACCAGGCGGCGGCAAAGCGACTCACCGATTGCTTACGTTCCGCTGTCGTGGTTCGCGGTGACTCTGCCATGGCTCCAGGAGCGCCAATAGTCCTCACTTTGCCAAAGCAAGTTGAGAAATCTGCTGAGGTATCCGATCGTGAGGTGCCGAATCCTTTCGAGCGGGGCCCTGAGATCACGGAGACCCGATGAACGGTGGGCCGCTCACTCAATTGGCACAAAAGATTTCATTCGCGCTTTCCAAGTCTGATGCCCAAGATTTACAGGCTCATCTAGATAAATATGGAAATCCCATCGCAGACACTTGTGTTCAAGATGTGCGAAGTTGCCATCCGGGGCAGAGAGTCGAAGTTATTGGAACGGTGAAAATTGTGGCAATTAGGCCGCGTGACATGTCACCTGCAGTAGAGATTGTGTTGGCCGATCCAACGGGTGCAATCAATGTTGTCTGGTTAGGGCGACGGAAGATCCCAGGGATAGTTGCAGGGCGCACCATGAAGGTGTGCGGGCGGCTAACGGGCAGTACTGAAAAGCCCACGATGTTTAATCCGCGCTATGAATTGCGCCCTTCACAACGATGAATAACGAATCGGAAGGCCTCAAAGACCCCAATATTGATTCCAGTGCTTCGGTGCATGGTGAACCCGGTGAAGTGCAAGAGGATCTTCGCGCTGAAAGGCTAATTCTCGATCGGGCTATTGGTGGATGGCGGGGACTAATTGATAGTGGTCTACCCACACTGGTATTCATAATTGCATATTTGGTCTGGCCGGAAGATCTCATGCGCTCCATCTGGGCCGCATTGACTGCTGGCGTAGTTGTGTTGGTTATTCGCCTGATTCGCCGGGATCCCATTACCCAGATACTGGCCGGTTTTTTGGGTTTAGGAATCGCGGTGGCATTCACGGCGTGGACTGGAAAAGCGGAAAACTTTTTCCTGCCAGGGTTGTTGACAAATCTGGCGTATGGCAGTGCATTCTTGATATCCATCATCATTAGGTGGCCATTGCTGGGGGTGGTCCTCGGATACTTCACGGGCACTGGAACCGCGTGGCGCAAGGATCCAATGCTTCGTCGAGCGGCAGCCGCAGCGAGTTGGATTTGGGTGGCGCTGTTCTTTGGACGACTGGTCGTGCAACTCCCCTTATTCTTGGCGGAAGCAATTGGGCCGCTGGGTGTTATCAAAATCGTTATGGGTTGGCCGCTCTTCTTGGCCGCCGCCTATTTCACTTACCGTGTCCTAGCGCCGGTTTATGCAGAGTTGAATTCCAAGAAAGACGATTCGGAATCCTGATTTACGGTGCGATGCTTGGCGCGTGTCCAAGCATCGCCTGTAGAGAGGGTTCTTGGCTGGGCGCCGTAACGAATATAAGTTCATCGCCAATTTCAAGGGGATCATCTGGCGAAGGGGTAATCACGCGATCACCTCTTACGATAGCGACAAGGGCGGTGTCTTCCGGCCACTGTTGGTCACCCACACGTTGGCCCGCGACTGGCGAGTCACTGGCCAAAGTTATTTCGACAAGGTCTGCATTACCTTGGCGAAACGAAAACAACTTCACGAGGTCACCAACTGAGACAGCTTCCTCAACCAAGGCCGACAGCATTCTGGGGGTCGAGACCGCAACATCGACACCCCACGATTCATCGAACATCCATTCGTTCTTAGGGTGATTG
>CAITYI010000172.1 GCA_903896585.1 uncultured bacterium | reverse complement strand
GCCGTATTGGGGCTATTCCTGGGTGGCGCGATCACCGCACCCATCGCCGCCCGGTTAGCGCACCGAGCACCCACCAAGCCATTGGGTGTAGCCGTTGGGGCAATGGTGATAGTCGCCAATGTCGTGGTAATTGTGAGTGTGTTGGGGCTCCCAGGCCTGGTCGGTCTCGCTGCGGTCATCGCGGTGGTTTTCCCGGTGGTGGTACTCGAGATGCGAATTTTGAGGGACCTGAAAAAGGCACGGGTAAAAACACCGGTCTCGTAAATTCCCACCTAGCAGTATGTGTCACTCGGCAATGTCGCAATTCCATCTAACCGGCCACGTATTTTCTGAACCGGAACGTAAAAACCACCTACCGGGTCCACAATGGAGTGACGGAAGAAAATAACTGGAAAGGGCCTGCCATGAGCACTAACGAAACCAGTCGACTTACTCGTGCTGAAGCCAAGCACAAGCCGCATCGAAGTGAGGATCGATTCTTTGCGGCCCGCCACGATGCTAAAGCTCAATGTGAAACTCTCAGAGCCACAATCCGAAAATCGGGAATCCACACGGTGATGCGCGATGAACTCCTCGTGGCTGTTGATCGAGCCGAAAGCATGGTGAAATCATTGGAACCCACCCAGTCACATCCGGGCGCAGAGATTCGGCAAATATCCAAGGAAATTGGCCACCTGATGTTGGCAGAACAATGGGTGGCCGCTGCTGATCGAGTTCTGGGTCGGCTCAATGGCCATGGGCCGGCCAATCTTCGACAGCAACTTCTAGAAGCGCAGGAGGCGGTCATGTGGTGCGTGCGGGCACATGAATGGAATGGCCAGTTAACTGCTGCAGGGACGCAATTACAGGAAGTCGTTGGGGAAGCCGAAGTCCACGCTTCTCGAATCGCCTGAGTGACAGGTGTTCAGTGTTCAGTGTGAAGTGTTCAGGGTTCAGTGTTAAGTGAATAGACCTACCGACGAGAGGCGGCTGCGGGAACTTTTCCAGCAGCCTTTCTCAATTTTGATGATTCCCCGAGTTCATCGGCCATAAATTCTCGTAGTAGATCGATCGCCTTGAGTACTTTCTTACTTCGCAATGAGTAATAGGAGTTCAAACCGTCGCGCTCAACGTTAACAATTCCGCGATCGCGTAAGACTGCCAAGTGCTGGCTGGTATTGGACTGGCTTAGATCCAATGCGAGCGCAAGATCATTCACCGTCATGGAACCGCCGCGAAGTTCGGTAATGATTAGCAGCCGCTTTGGATCAGCAATTGCCTTACACAAGCGAGCGTGAAGCTCGTGTATCTCAATTTGTAATTCCCGGTTCACAGGTCACACGCTACCCAACAGTGGTGGAAGCTGCACACTGGTTCTTTCCGATCTCCAGAAACTCGATTTCATCTGCACTCACCTGCTTGCCAGCATTCACCGCCCGAATGGTGTCGTAGGTATCAGGAGCTGCGGGAAGAGATGTGACTATTTCATTGACGAATGTCACCATGTCTGCTTCGTTCATCAGGGTGGATTGGAAAATTGTGGCGAGATCTGTCTTAACGAGTCCATCGGAACTTACTTCAGCCTCGCTTGACCAGTGTGCTGGGAGCACCATGGTTGCCGGGTCTAAGGGCTGAAGACGATCATGAACAGTGTGGTAGAGCTCCTTTGCTAATTCATCGGCTTTGCCGGTGAGATCAGGACGCCCCACCCCTCGAACAAAAACGGTGTCACCGGTGAGGAGGAAAACCCCAGGAAGGTGAAGGCAGGTGGTACCGGGAGTGTGCCCTGGCATTTTGATGGCAAATGAGTGCACCTTGGCGGTGCCCAGATCAAGTTCCTCGCCGTCAATGAGGGGTTCATTGGGCCACGGCACCTTAGGGCCAGCGTCTTCAACAGGCAGGTGGTACTTGGCGTGATTGCGCTCAGCTAATTCCGGGCCACCCGAAATGTGATCGGCGTGGACGTGGGTGTCCATTACGTGCGTGATTGTCATGTTGTGGGCTTTCGCCAGTTCTTCATACGGTTCGGGGAATCTCGCCGGGTCAACAACAATTGCCGAGCCACCCGGGCTGCCGAATAGATAAGAGATACAGGCCTTTGATGGACGTTGGATCTGCCAACCTTTCACTCCCACCGGCATGCCGGGTAACTCTTTGGGAACAAGGAGCTCGGCCCAAGCGGCCGTTCCACCTTCCAGACTGATCACGGTGCAACCCTCGGCTTCGAGCATTTCAATAAGCAACCCACTGCCATTTCCATGTGCACAGACAACAACGGTGTTGTCGGGGATTTCTTTGGCAAGATCTTCTACTTCTTCAACGGCAATCCAGATCGGCATGTTCTTGGTCAGCACGGGAGCTGGGCCTTCAATTTGCCAAGCGGCAAATTCATCTTGATTACGAACATCGAGAATAAAGGGGACGGTTCCGTTTCCGATTCCGTCGTATAACTCTTGTGGGCTAATCGAAAGTGTGTCGGACATGAAATCTCCCAAAAATCCGTTTTATTCCCCACTTAATCGGTGGGAAAATGTCGGTCTACTTATCCTTATATGCGCAGACGCTAATACAGATTTGTAGCAATGCAAGGGCTTTTCGATATTTTTTTAACGACTTTTGCGAATTGCCTTGCCGTGTGCGCCTCAGACCTCTAGCGTCTGCACTACAGAGTTAATACATGGTGAGATTTCGGTTGACTAGTGAAGGTAGGAAATCTAGTGAAGGTAGGAATTCATGTCTGATGAACAAGAGAGCATGACCATCATTGCTTTTAGCGGAGATCTCGACAAATTGTGGCCTACCATGATTCTCAGTTCAACCGCCGCCGCTACCGGAATGAACGTGACCGTGTTCTTCACTTTTTGGGGTCTTTTCCCCCTCGTTAAAGAAGATGTTCGAATTACGGGTAAAGATGCCATGACCAAAATGCTGGCTGGCATGAATTCACCAGGATTCCAGGGTGCCAAACTTTCTAAAATGAACATGGGCGGCATGGGGAAATGGATGATGCGCAAGGTCGCCAAGAAAAACAATCTGATGCCCCCTGAAGATCTGTTTGAGATTTGCCTTGAAATGGGCGTCAATATTTGGCCATGTCAAATGACCATG
>CAITYI010000171.1 GCA_903896585.1 uncultured bacterium | reverse complement strand
GACGACCGCACCGACTCGCGGGCAAGTTCGGCGAGCCCGGCTGGATCCACTCCGAAGACATCGTGGGCGATTGCGTACTCCGTGTTGATATCGGTGCTGAACATTCCGGGGTCATCGGTGTTGAGCGTGAGTCGGATACCCGCTTCGCGCAGGGCAGGGAATGGGTGCGCCGCCAGCGATGTCACGGCACCTGTGCACACGTTCGACGTCGGGCATATCTCGAGTGTTATCCCGCGCTCAACGAGCGTCGCCATAAGGACGGGATCCTGTGCTGACGCGATTCCGTGGCCCACTCGCTCGGCACCCAGTTGGTCGATTGCAGACCACACTTCGCCCGGGCCGATTGTCTCGCCGGCGTGCGGAACGCAGTGCAGGTCGAGATCGCGGGCGCGGCGGAAGAGGTCCGTGTAGGCACTTCGGGGGACACCAACCTCTGGGCCGCCAAGTCCGAAACCGATCGAACCTTCTGGACGATACTGCTCGATCCAGGTAAGTAGCCGTTCCCCCGACTCCACACCTAATTCGCCGTTGATGTCGTACACGAATGCAAGTTCCACGCCATGCAGTCGACGGGCATCTGACCGCCCCCGCATCAGAGCTTCGGCGAGTTCGTCGGGGGCAATGCCAACACTTAAGTGGCTGTCAGCCGTAACGGTGGTCTCCGCGTACCGCACATTGCCGGCAGCGAGATCCCGCGCTTGCCCGACGGTGAGTGCATAGATGTCGTCGCCCGTGCGCACCAGCCGTGCTGCGGACATATATATGGAGATGAAGGTGGGGAAGTCGGTGAAGCGGTAAAACTCCCGCATTGCATCCGCGTCTTGCGGCAGGCCCACCTCGGGGTACTTGCGTGACAGTTCGAGAACCGTCTCGACGGAAGCGGCCCCCTGCATGTGAACGTGCAGTTCGGCCTTGGGGAGGGCGCTGATGAAACCGGTGACGGGTGCGCTGGGCATTGCGGCAGGATAGCGCCTGTATCACTAGGCCGAAGGTAGCTTCCGCAGGCAGAACTCTGCCCGTCAGTTCCAAGGAGACCCGCGCGAGACACCTTTGATGAGCCTTCGGGACGCCATCAACGAACCTCCGCGGCTGACAAGGCGCCCTCGATAAAGACGAGTCGAGCCATGGAATCGATGAATGCGTCGACACTTTCCGGTGGCACTGCTCCCTCGACCAGGAGGGTGGCCATGCCGTGGGTCGACGCCCACACCATGAGGTCAAGATCAGAACGAATACCAGGTTTCAACAACTGCCAACGGTCAAGGTCGTCCAGGGCGGTCGTGAGCTTGTTGTAGGGACCGGTGTCTTCGGGGGAGATCTCCTGGACCGCGCAAATTGGACCAAAGGTCAATTGGAAGAGATGCGTTTCATCGATTGCGAAGGCTAGGTAGGCCCGACCAAGTCCAGAAAAGCGAGCGCGGGCGGCATCTGGGCTGTCCGTTGGGTGGGCGGCCAACACCCTGGCCATCCGCTCGTCGAGGGCGGCGAGTCCGCAGGCACCCACTGCTCGCAGCAGGTCGTCTTTGTCCGCGAAGTGGTTGTAGGCCGAACTGGGCGATACTTCAAGGGTCTGCGCAATAGAACGCAGAGAAACGTGCTCCGCTCCCTGCACTCGGACGTCGGCGAGGGCCTGATCAACCATCGCTTCCGCGAGAGCGCCATGGTGGTAATTGCGACTCATCACGCTCCTATGTTGACAATGTTCATATGAGGTGCCAAGGTTAATATATGAACACTGTTCACTCTACCACCTACGACAATCGATCACCCATATTTCGGCGGCTAGGGGCGTGGGTCGCACGCTATCGCTGGCCGGTGCTGGTGAGTTATCTCGTGCTAATGGTGGTCGTCGGCGTTTTTGGTATCCGTGTGTTTGCCGCGATGGAGTCGGAAGGATTCAACGATCCTGCCAGTGATTCATCGCGGGCGGCGGCAATCCTGGCCGACGAATTTGGCACCGACGATCCACTCATTATCTTGGCAATTGAAACCCCATCGAGCCCAGATCAGAGTTCCGCCGAAGCAATAGCACTCCTCGATGAAATCGCCGCTGTCGAAGGTGTCGGTGAAGTTATCTCTTATTGGTCGACCGGAGGTGCTGAATCATTTCTGGGAGCTAACGGAAATACCGCACAGGCTCTCGTCTTCGCCGAAAACGTTGATACCGAAACCCTGACAACAGAAATAGTCGACAACTTTATCGGCGAGCAAGGGGAGTTAGTTGTCTATGCGTTCGGTGGCGAGGTTATTGGCAACGCCTTCACGCAACAGATCTCGCGAGACTTGGCCGTTGCCGAGTCAATTGCCATTCCTATTACCGCATTGCTGTTGGTTTTTGTGTTCGGCTCGGTCGTTGCTGCGGGACTCCCGTTCCTGGTTGCAGGCGGCACAATCCTGGGCAGTTTCCTCATTTTATTCATCATCTCCCGCTTTACCGAGGTGTCGATTTTTTCGCTTAATCTCGTCACCGGCCTTGGTCTGGCCCTCGGGATTGACTACGCATTGCTCATCATCAATCGTTTCCGCGAGGAATTGCGCGCCCGCGAATCCGTTACCGAGGCTGTCGCCGTTACCGTGAGCACCGCGGGGCGCACGGTCTTTGTCTCTGGGGCTGCTGTGGCTGTTGCACTCGCATCCCTTCTGATCTTCCCGCAGTATTTCCTGAGATCCTTTGCATACGCAGGGATTGCGGTCAGCGTGCTTGCCGTGATCGGTGCACTCACCGCCATTCCCGCATTGCTCGCAATCCTGGGCAAGAACGTGAATCGATTGAAGGTTCGGCGCGGTGACCTGGCGCCGAAAGACGATGGTGCCTGGGCGCGCGTCGCGCGATTCGTTATGCGGTACCCCTGGCCGGTGCTCGTGGGCACGGTTGCCCTTCTACTCGTGATGGCCGCACCCGCGCTGGGCGCAGTTTTCGGTCAGGTCGACGAACGAGCACTCCCCGCGGACAATCCAGCAGCACAAGCAGGGCAGGTGTTGCGCGAGCAGTTCCCCGGCAATGATGCGTCTCCGTACGACATCGTGTTGCGCCAACCGGGCACACCTGAACAGGTTCAGGCCTTCGCCGAAGAACTCTCGCTGATCCCTGAAATCGACCGCGTCACAACTGCCGAGAGCATTGTCATTGACGGATCGGTCGTTGCCCCAAATCCCAATGCTGCAACGTGGTCGACCTCAGATGCAACCCGCATTGAAGCGGTCAGCAATGTGCGACCCATTGATCCTGCAGGTGAAGCACTCGTCGCCGAGATACGCGGGCTTGACGCTCCCGCGGAGGAAGTCCTCGTTGGTGGCCTCGCTGCAGAGTGGGCCGATGCAACAAACAGTGTGTTGGATCGAGTGTGGATCGTGGCCCTGTGGCTCGCCATTGCCACCTTGGTGATCTTGTTCCTCTTTACCGGCAGCGTGCTCATTCCGATCAAAGCAATTGTGCTCAATGTGCTCAGTCTCGCGGCCACCCTCGGTGCCCTCGTATGGGTTTTCCAAGGTGGTCACCTCACCTGGCTCACCGGCGAATACACAGCGACCGGCACGATCGACATCTCGACTCTGGCATTAATCGCGGTGATCGCGTTTGCACTCTCGATGGACTACGAAGTGTTCATGCTCTCCCGTATCAAGGAAGAGCATGACGCCGGCAAGAGCACTACCGATGCTGTTGCACTTGGCCTGCAGCGCACCGGACGCATCGTGACCGCGGCAGCACTGCTGATTGCGATCGTCTTTGCATCATTCCTCACTAGCGGAGCCACGAATATTAAGCAGCTCGGTTTTGGTGTCACTGTCGCGATCCTGCTTGACGCTACGGTGGTCCGCGCTCTGCTCGTGCCGTCATTTATGCGAATTGCCGGACGTGCGAATTGGTGGGCACCTGCGTGGCTTCGACGTACGCACGAACGCGTTGGTTTACGCGAAGGCTGATCCCAACTAAACAGGAGGAGCATGACGGGATCAGACCTTGCTCTGCGTGCGTGTCCGAAATGCCACGTCATGTTTAATACTTCACCCACAGCGGATACCGATACGCTCGCTTAATGGCTAACGACCGATCGCATATTCGCAGATTGGTCCGCCGCGCTGTAGAAAGAGTTCGCAAGTCTCATCGGCCAGTGCACCACCATGAATTCGCCACCCACGAGCCGACGCCTCAACAGACGGTCGACATCTTTGCGGGCCAGTGGATCACTGCTTTTCCCAAGAGTTTAAACATCACGGCTGGATGGGTAAATCACTTCGATTCGGAGATTGATACCCGCGTTCCGTGGGCCGAGTCAGTTATACCCGGAGGGCTGTCCGGTAAGTCGGTGCTCGAGTTGGGTCCCTTTGAGGGCTACCACACCGCCTGCCTCGAGTGGGCTGGCGCTGGTCCCATCGTGTCGGTCGAAGCGAGCCGGACGGCTTTTCTTAAATGCCTAGTCACCAAGGAAGTACTTGGGCTCAATGCACGGTTTATGTATGGTGATGTGCTCGCCTATCTCAAGACAAGTACCGATCGTTACGACATCGTGTGGGCAAGTGGCATCCTTTATCATCAGGCTGACCCCGTGGCGTTTCTGGAGGCCGTTGGTGGTCGTGCAGATCACCTGTTCCTGCATACCCACTACTTTGACGCCGAGCGTGTCGGGGAGATGAACACGTCGGATCGCTTACGACCGAAACATGATAAGCAGGTCTCTTGGCATGGACGAAACATTCGGCTTCATCGTTACGAATACAGGACAGACACATCACAGGGCACGTTCGCCGGTGGGCCTAGCTCTTTCGCTCACTGGCTGGAACGTGATGACATCGAGTTCATCCTCGAGGAACTCGGACTGAGCAGGATCACCTACGGGGTCCTCGATCCTGGCAACCCCGACGGACCCGGCTTCTTCCTCATGGCTTCCCGGCCCTGAGCTGTGTCGGCGGTTGCGGTTCGCCATAGCGGTTTGGTCCGGGTGTGCTGGGTAGCAGTGCGAAAACCAGCAGAACAAGACCGCTGATACCCGAGACCAAGCCCAAGCCCATGCCGGCCGAAAAGAGGACCTGATTCTGTAACGCTGAAAGGGCAAACAAAAAAAATCCACCGATGCCGCTGGCGACGGGGAGGATGTACCACCACCCAGACTTATTGGAATCATGCAGGCGCCTGAACCAGATAGCACTAGCGGGGAGAATCGTCGCCAGGAACCACACAATGTTCAGGATGATTCCCACTTGAGCCAGTGTGTTCCACAGTTGCGGATCCGCACTCGTGGCGATGCCCACTTCGGAGATGATGTACAAGGCAACAGACACGGTCACCATGAATAGGAAGAACCACCAGAACTCAGATCGACTAGTGCGACCTCGGAAGTTCACGTAGTTCTTGAATGCGTGCTTAACTGCCTTTATAAATCCCATGCGGACTCCTCCCTCACATTCTCTCATGCGAAACTCTCATGCGAAACCAGCCGCTAAGACTATTTTTGAAGGCGTGGTTCCCACTGATTTCCATAACACTCACAGGGTGTCGCAGGAACAACCTGCAACACCCTGCTAACCTCTCGCTAATGCGCACATTTATTCGCTCAGCAACTCTCGTGGCCACTCTTGGCACATTCGCTTTTGGCACGATCGCCCTCAATTCACCGCTGCTAGGCAGTGCATCTGCTCACTCGATCATCCAGCTCAATGAGGTCAGCGCTGTCGCTGGCCAGACCAGCGCGATGACTCTTGAGATTCAGCACGGCTGTCTGCCTGCCGAGCCAACCTTGCAGGTCGAGGCCTTTGTCGGTGCTCCTTGGCGCGCAGTGAGGCCAGAGCCGGTAGCCGGTTGGACTTCGAGTGTGACTAAGCAGGCCAAAGGCGGATGGCACATCACCTGGGTCAATCAAGGCACGCCCATCCCATTTGGCACCGCAACCTTTTTCCCCATCACCGTGTCTTGGCCAAAAAATCCGGGGACCTATGGCATGAGTGTGATGCAGTTGTGTCCTGGATCCTCGTACTACTGGAATGACAAGTACGCGCCGGCCACAGCTTCTACTCCTTCGCCACCGTTGACTCCACGCGCTGAGGTTCTAGTTGTTGCGAAGAAAGATACTTCAGGTAAAACTACGGCCACTTCGACAGGTAAACCCGCTGCTCCGGTGCACGCGCATTAAGAACCAACGACTGGAAACCGTGAAGATGTAGGTGTCACCGTTGAAGATCACTTGACGAATACGTGCACCAGGTCAAGGTCCGTGCGAACTGGAACCTCGGTGAGAAGGTCAGCCACACTGTCACGAAAGTCCACGAACATGCTTGCGCTGACTACGTCGAGTGCTTCGGAGTCAGAGAGAAACACACCAATACCTCGAATGACACCGGTCACTGCATTGCCAGTAACCAAAATGAGATCCTCGGAGAGGTTGTGCTCGCCAAATTCATCAGCAAAGGCGATATACGCGCTCATGACTTTGTCGTATTGTCCAGGCTTTGCTTGCATGGTGTACTCAATGACGCTGCTCATGGCGGACTCCCTTGATAGTGGCGACGGTAATTGATTAATTTAGAAAACTTGTGAAGTCCGAGATGATGCAGAGAGACCCGAGACTTCTTGAGTTTCTTTGACAGACCAACATTATCAATGTCTTCCCAAAGTGTTGACCGCAAATGCAATTCCTAGTGGGGGACTCTCAGTACAGGGTGAAGCCCGGGCTAACAGGATAGTTAGCCCGGGCTTCATGAGGAATCATTTACTTTTTGATATCAAACCGATCAGCATTCATGACCTTATTCCACGCAACAATGAAGTCGTTGGCGAACTTTTCCTTTGAATCATTTGCGGCATAAACCTCAGACAGAGCCCGAAGTTGGGAGTTAGACCCAAACACCAGATCAACTCGGCTACCGGTCCACTTGACCGCACCGGTGTTGCGATCTTTACCCTCGAAGATTTCAGCGTCTTCGTTGATGGGCGACCATTCGGTTTCCATGTCGACTAAATTGACAAAGAAGTCATTAGTCAACGTTCCTGGCTTGTCGGTGAAGACACCGAGGTTGGATTCCTTGTAGTTGGCATTGAGTGCGCGCATGCCTCCGACAAGCACCGTCATTTCCGGTGCGGTGAGGTTCAGCAGGCTGGCTTTCTCCAACAGGAGAGCTTCGGCCTGACCGCTGACACCCTTGCTCAGGTAATTGCGGAAGCCATCTGACAAAGGTTCGAGAACCTCGAAGGATGCCACGTCGGTTTGATCTTGGAGAGCATCCATGCGTCCGGGAGTGAACGGGACGCTGATGTTCAACCCGGCATCTTTGGCAGCCTTTTCAATGCCGGCATTGCCACCGAGCACGATCAAGTCTGCGATTGAGACCTTCTTGCCACCGGTTGCTGAAGCATTGAAGTCTTTCTGAATTCCTTCAATGGTCTTCAAGACTTTGGCGAGTTGATCAGGGTTATTGACTTCCCATCCACTTTGCGGTGACAAGCGGATGCGTGCCCCATTGGCGCCACCGCGTTTGTCGGTGCCACGGAAGGTGGAAGCCGAAGCCCAAGCGGTGGAAACCAATTCGGAAACACTGAGACCGGAATTCACCACGGTTGCTTTGAGTGACTCGATATCAGCCGAATCAACAACCGGATGATCCAATGCGGGGATTGGATCCTGCCAAATAAGTGTTTCCTTGGGGATTTCTGGTCCCACGTAACGGGTGATGGGTCCCATGTCCCGGTGAGTGAGCTTGAACCATGCGCGAGCAAATGCATCAGCCAGTTGGTCGGGGTTTTCTAGGAATCGACGTGAGATCGGTTCATAGATGGGGTCCATGCGCATGGCCATGTCTGCCGTAGACATCATGGGCGCGTGAAACTTACCCGGGATGTGAGCATCCGGGACGGTGTTGGCCGCCTCGGGATCGGTGGGGATCCACTGTTGCGCACCGGCGGGACTCTTGACCAGTTGCCACTCGTACTTGAACAGGGTTTCAAAGTAGCTGTTATCCCACGTGATGGGTGTCGGGGTCCAGGCACCTTCAAGTCCACTGGAGATTGTGTACTCGGCATTGCCCGTTCCCAAACTGTTTTTCCAGCCAAGACCCATTTGCTCAATTGGAGCACCTTCTGGCTCTGGGCCGACGTACTTCGCGGGATCACCAGCACCGTGAGTCTTGCCAAAAGTGTGTCCACCGGCGGTGAGAGCCACAGTTTCTTCATCGTTCATGGCCATGCGGGCAAAAGTCTCGCGAATATCGCGACCTGAGGCAACCGGATCGGGGACACCATTGGGGCCTTCGGGGTTGACATAAATCAAGCCCATCTGAACAGCTGCAAGTGAGATTTCCAGTTCGCGATCACCCGTGTAGCGCTCATCAGCCAACCAGGTTTCTTCAGAACCCCAGTAGGTGACATCGTCTGGTTCCCAGACATCTACTCGTCCGCCACCAAATCCAAATGATTTCAAGCCCATGGATTCCATTGCCACGGTGCCGGCCAAAATGAAGAGGTCGGCCCAGGAGAGTTGCTTGCCGTACTTCTGCTTCACCGGCCACAGCAGGCGACGTGCTTTGTCCAAGTTCACATTGTCTGGCCAACTATTCAATGGCGCGAATCGCTGCATGCCCGAGCCACCGCCGCCGCGACCATCGCTGGTGCGGTAGGTACCGGCACTGTGCCATGCCATGCGAACAAAGAAGGGGCCGTAGTGGCCGTAGTCCGCTGGCCACCAATCCTGTGAGTCGGTCATGAGTGCGGTGAGATCCGCCTTCATTGCCTGATAGTCAAGGGATGCAAATTCCTTGGCGTAATCGAAGTCCGGACCCATGGGGTTAGCGGCTGGTGCATTGGCCTGAAGCAACTTCAAATTGAGTTGATTGGGCCACCAATCCCGGTTGTCTGTCCCCGCAATGGGCTGCCAGTGTCCACCGCCGGTGACGGGGCACTTCGCTTCGGTTGTCATACTTTTCTCCTTCTTATGTGAGTTGTGAATGAAGTTGTTTAGTGTTGAAGTTATTTAGTGTTGGCCGGTAGCTATTGGCAGGTTGGACAAAGCCCCCAGTACGCGACTTCGGCTTCGTCGATTGTGTAGCCGTGGGAATCTGAAGCAGTGAGGCACGGCATCTCTCCAACGGCACAGTCAACATCGGAGAGGGCTCCGCAGTTGCGGCAAATAATGTGGTGATGATTGTCCCCAACCCGGTTTTCAAATCGCGCCGGCGATCCGGTCGGTTGAATTCGACGAACAAGACCAACCTGCTCGAGCGTACCGAGGGTGTCGTAGACCGATTGCCGGGAAATGGCGCCGATGCTGGCGCGGACAGATTCCAAGATTTGATCAGCCGTTGCGTGGGGATGAGCGGAGACTGCATCTAACACTGCAACTCGTTGGGCGGTGACCTGAACTCCGAGACTGCGCAGGATTTCACCGGGAGCCGAATGGGAGTGCTCCACGTTAGCGACCTTTGCCAGATGAGCACTCATGGGCAAAGGCTATCCCTGATTTTGGACTGTGTCAAAAATTGTATTATGTACATTTGCCAGAAATTGTCCGTTAAGTCCCGGCGTTTTTGCTGGTAATCGTTGCGTTGATACCTAGCCTTGTGTCCCATACATCCGTTTGACGCCCCGTGTGAAAGGAAAAACATGCAACCAACCCTTGGACGATCACTTCTCGCCGAATTTATTGGCACATTTCTCCTGGTCTTTCTGGCGGTGGGAACAGCGGTATTCGGTATCTCCGCAATAGTCGGTGCCGACGGCAACGGCACCGGTGCAGGTGTAGTCGGCGTAGCCATGGCTTTCGGTTTGGTGCTACTGGGTATCGCCTACGCATTTGGGCCGGTCAGCGGCGCCCACGTCAACCCGGCCGTGACACTGGCCATGCTGCTCGGTCGGCGACTTCCGGCACGCGAAGCGATTGGCTACTGGATTGTGCAGTTCCTCGGTGCGATTGCTGCCGGTGGATTACTCAAACTCTTTGTTGATTCATTTGGGGTGACCGATTACACCGGTGCACTCGGCACCAACTCCTATGACAATGGCGCTATCAATCTGACCGGCGCATTTGTACTTGAGGTTGTGCTCACTGCGGCATTCGTACTTGTCATTTTGCTCGTAACCGAGCGAGTGGCAGCACCCGGATTCGCAGGCGTCGCAATTGGTTTGACACTGACCCTGGTTCACCTGGTGGGAATCCCACTGACCGGAACATCGGTTAACCCGGCCCGGTCATTTGGCCCAGCGCTGTTTGAGGGTGGAACCGCCATGTCACAGGTGTGGCTATTCATTTTGGCACCTTTGGTCGGCTCCGTGGTCGCCGTTGTGATCTGGATGCTGACTCGAAGCACTTCAGAAATGCCGGAATCCCAAGTGGCAGGATCAGAGCGCGAGTAGTCGGCGCTGAACAACAGAAGCGATTTCCAGGTGGTGGCGGTGAAGTTCTTCTTCACCGCCACCACCATTTACCAGACACCCATTTACTAGGCTGGTGGCGACGCTTCGCGCGATCTCACGCGAACAGCACACTGAGACAAGGATGTATATGTCGAACTCGTCACGACTTGTTGCAGGTGTTGACTCCTCTACCCAATCGGTCAAAATCGTGGTGCGAGATGCAGAGACGGGAAAACTTGTTCGGCAGACGAAAGCCCCCCATCCCGATGGCACGGAAGTGGATCCAGAGCAATGGTGGAGTGCACTGAGTGATATTGCACCTGGTGTGCTGGAGGGCGTGTCAGCGATATCCATTGCTGCTCAACAGCACGGCATGGTGCCACTTGATTCAGGCAATGAAGTGGTGCGCCCAGCCATTTTGTGGAATGACACTCGATCAGCTCAAGCTTGTGTTCAACTCATTGATGAACTGGGTGGTCCGACCGAGTGGGCGAATGCGGTGGGCAGTGTTCCCGTTGCGGCCTTCACGGTCAGCAAGTTGCGCTGGATGGCAGAACACGAGCCGGAAAATGCTCAGCGCACAACCACCGTCGTATTGCCCCATGACTACCTGACGTGGAAGTTGTTGGGATCTAGTGCTGAATTCACCACCGATCGAGGCGATGCCAGCGGAACGGGTTACTGGTCTGCGGCCACGGGGGAGTATCGGCACGATCTGGTGCGCCTTGCACTCGGCCACGACCTTGAGCTCCCTCGCGTTGCGCAACCAGCCGAGATCGCCGGGCACACTCGATTGTTCACGGAAAACTCGATTGCGGTCGCGCCCGGAACGGGTGACAACATGGGTGCTGCACTCGCCTTAGGTGTTCAACCCGGTGATGTAGTCGTCTCGCTGGGAACATCAGGCACTGCTTATGCAGGATCGCTGTTGCCAACATCGGATCCGTCAGGCTTTGTTGCGGGGTTTGCTGATGCAACCGGGAAATTTCTCCCGCTGGTGTGCACCCTCAATGCGGCTCGCATTCTGAGCGCGACCGCTGGAATGTTGAATGTTGATTTCAATGAGTTTGCTCGATTGGCTCTTTCTGCTCAACCCGGATCCGGCGGACTGACATTTATTCCATATTTGGATGGAGAGCGAACACCGAATTTGCCTGACGCCAGGGGTTCCCTGCACGGGCTCACTCGAGAGAACATGACTGCGGAGAATCTGGCCCGCAGTGCGATTGAGGGGATGTTCGGTGGCCTGGTGGAAGCAGTGCAGGCATTGGAATCTGTAGGGGTAGTTGCCCAACGAGTAATTCTCATTGGTGGTGCAGCGGCGAACTCCGCGGTGTCTGCCGTTGCTGCGACCATGTTCAATGTGCCCATTGAAGTTCCACCGGAAGGTGAATACGTTGCCGATGGTGCAGCGGTGCAAGCCGCCTGGGCACTGTCGGGTGAAGTGAACCCACCAGAGTGGACGTCCATGAATCTTGGCGAAACGCGCTACCTAGATCCGGTTCGGGTTCCAGATATTCAGGAGCGCTATCAAGAAATTCGATCTAATCTTTTTGGTTAACCCACGCGTTGGATTTTTTCAACTATTTCGGCAACTCGAATCGATTGCCATGGTTGGGGTATCCACGAATCTTCTCCACGAATCCTTCTACTGAATTGTTCAAACATAATGTTGTAGGGATCAACGGCTGCGAATTCCTCGCGAGTTCCGTTGACAACCAATGAACCCGGCTGTTTCCACAAGGCGAATGCTTGGTCATCGTCAATAGTTATTTCGCCTTCGGAACCATTGATGACGAATCTTTGCGATGGATGCATATCAAATGAAGCCACAATGGCACCGGTGCCGGTATCGCCGTGAGGGGTTTGCCAGGACACATGCGCTTTTGTGGTCATGTCTACTTTGTGTCCGGCAAAATCTATACTTGCCTCTGTCA
Source organism: uncultured bacterium (assembly GCA_903896585.1). Lineage (GTDB taxonomy): Bacteria > Actinomycetota > Actinomycetes > S36-B12 > S36-B12 > UBA4592. Next base: position 405 of record CAITYI010000171.1, on the reverse strand, counting down.
CGGTGTACGTGGTTTCTTCGGGTAATAGCGCGATAAGTCCGTGCAGGGGATAGATGCCAACATCTAAAAGTGCACCGCCACCTTGGTGTGGTTCGAGCCGGTAATTGGCCTCAGGGCTAATTTTATATGTGAAAGTTGCCAAGTAATTTTGTGGCGTACCGATTGCGCCACTTTCCACCAACTCAGAAATGCGGCGCATGCGCGGACCCCATAAAGACCAGGTCGCCTCAACTAGCAAGAGATTTTGCGTGCGAGCAAGTTCATAGGCTCTGATTGTGTCCGCCGAGGACATGGTCATGGGTTTCTCGCAGAGGACGTGTTTTCCGGCAAGCAGTGAAGCCTCAATCCACGGGAAGTGCGCATCGTTATTGAGGGAAATATAGATTGCCTCGACATCTGGGTCAG
>CAITYI010000170.1 GCA_903896585.1 uncultured bacterium | reverse complement strand
TTCACCGTCCACAATGAGTGCGTACTCGATCTGACCCGAGTCAATCATCATGGCTGCGATTTGCATCCCGTTGATAAAGCCCAAACACGCATTGCTCAGATCAAAGTTCAAACACGAGGTCCCCAAACCTAATTGTTCGTGGACATCCACCGCTGCGGAGGGCTCCAATCGCTCTCGGCAGACGGAGGTATCAATGAGTAGACCAATTGCTTCTGGGGAAACACCGGCTTCGGCGATTGCCTTGGCACCTGCCATGGCGGCGGCATCTGCAAAAGTTACATCGGGGGCCCACCAGCGACGCTCTGTGATTCCGGCCAAAGCCTCCAACATGCCCGGCTTCAGGCCAACCCGTTGGTAGGTGTCGAGCAGTTGATTGTCAATCTCCGCGCTGGTCACGACAATGGGCGCGACAGCCGCTGTCACTGACAGGATTGCGGTGTCGGAGTACTTGAATGTGGCGTTGCCACTCATACGATGCCTTTCCCAGTACGAGAGGTCTAGCCTGCCATGACGCTCGTTCATGAGCAAAGTCAGGTCATGGCTTATCATCAAAAGGGGTTTTCTACCCCTAAATCAAGCGTTACGGAGACTCATGGGGCTGCATCGCGCGATCATCCGAAGATCAGCCGGCATTGCGGGTGCGATCATGATGACGACTGCCATGATTACGACGGCCATGATGACGAGCGCCATGATGACGAGCGCGTCGCTACTACCCGCCGCCAGCGCACAACCGGCCAATCCTTCCGGGAGCTCACCGGAACTGGCCGAATTCTATGAACAAGCTCTGGAATGGCAGCCTTGCCAACTTGACTCCTGCACCCGGGTTGAAGTCCCATTGGACTATTCCAATCCCACCGGTAAAACCATTTCACTTGCTGTACGCGTTATTGGATCGCGAGAACTGCCTAGCCTGATTGTTAATCCCGGTGGGCCTGGCTCGGGCGGCATTAACTTTGCACGGGACATCGCAAGTGCATTCAGCCCCAAAATTCGCCGCACCTTTTCTATTGTCGGATTCGATCCGCGTGGGACTGGTGAATCGTGGCCGATTACCTGCCTCACCGGAAAACAGACCAGCAGGTGGCTTCGAACCGATTCGACTCCAGATACACCACGCGAAATCAAGACATTCATGTCACGAGCTGCGAAAGTCGGCCGTGGCTGTGCAGATTTCTCACGGGAACTGGCCGCTCATGTGGGGACCAGCGACACTGTTCGCGATCTTGATGTGCTGCGTGAAGTACTGGGCAATAGCACCCTGAATTGGCTTGGTTTTTCCTACGGAACGTCCATAGGTGCTCGCTACGCAGAATTATTCCCGCACAATATTGGCCGAATGGTTCTTGATGGCGCGGTCAATCCGGCCTTGAATTCCATGGAATTGTCAAAAGATCAAGCCAGAGGCTTTCAGACTGCAATGCTCCGTTACGAAACTCAGTTCCCAGGATCCATCAAAAGAATAAACTCGCTTCTGGTAAAACTTGATGAACGTCCACTGCCCACATCCACCCAGCAGCCATTGGTTCAAAGTGAAGCGCTCACTGCAATCCTCCATTCGATGTACAGCCCAACGCTGTGGCCGGAACTTGATGGCGCCCTTGCCAGTGCGTATCGAGGAAATGGATCTCGACTCCAAGGAATTGCTTACTCTGCAAATAATCAAATTGGTCCGGAAAAGTTCGCCTCTAATTTTCTTTCCGCGTTTTATGCTATTAATTGTTTGGATTACCCAACTACTCCAAAAGCGGATGGACTTGCGCGAAAAGCACAAACGTGGTCCGGAGATGTTCCCGTACCTGAAATTTCGCGCACCTTGAGTTGGGGTAATGCTCCGTGTACAACCTGGTTCGATCATGTCGACCGACTACCCCAACCCGCCCGCTCAACCACAGAGTCACCGATAGTCGTGATTGGAACAAGATTTGATCCGGCAACACCATTGAGTTGGGCGCGCGCTCTGAATAGTCAACTGCCAACGAGTGACCTACTTATTTATATTGCTGATGGTCATACTGCCTACTTAAATGGGAATCCATGCATTGACCAATATGTGGATGCTTACTTGGTTACCGGCCAAACATCAGGTCATAAAACTTGCCGGGATTAAGTCACTTGCTCTAGGCCAATCAGGTATCGGAGTCTTTATCTGGATCCTGCACCGATTCGACTTCCGCGAGAAAAGCTTCAACCTGTGCCGCAATTTGATCTGCCGTTGGGATATCGGCATCAGCTAATCCACCTGCGCCTGCGGTCAGGGCAGCCGATATTTGGTCATATTGAGATTCAAGCGCAGTGACGACAGCGGCGAATTCCTCATTGCCTTCCAATTGCTCTTCAATGTTATTCAGGTTCTGCGTCGCTTGATCAGCTAGATCGCCTCGAGGGATCACAATGTCCGGCCCAGCAAGTAACCCGTCAAGTAACGCGACAGCTCCTTGGGGAAATTCGAATTGCGCTAAGTAATGTGGGATTTGCGCGGTTATCCCAATCGACTTAACCCCAATTTCGCCCAGGCGCAGCTCCAACATGGCTCCCACGTGGCCGGGGACCTCAATCTCGCCAATGACCGAGCCAACCCCAAAGAGCAGGTCCCGATCATTGCCGTGCACGGTCAAACCCAGAGGCCTTGTGTGTGGCATGGGCCAGGGAATTGCAGACAATCCGACAGCAGTCGTCACACCATATTTTTTTACAATCAATTCAACGGCTGCAATGAAACGATTCCATTGGTAATCCGGTTCGGGACCAACCAAGAAGAGGAAGTGCTTACCATGCGCATCAACAACATCGTGGAGTGAGATGCGAGGCATATCAACAGATGCGAAATGGTCAACCACGAATTGCATGCGTGGTCGACGAGCCCGGTAGTCAATTAATTCGTCTATATCAAATGATGCAATAAGGGAATGCTCACAGGATTCCAAGATATGTTCGGAAAGCAGCCGAACCCCACTGCCGGCATCGACGAATCCGCTGAATGCATGAACGAGTGTCGGCGGTGCCGGAAATTGAACTTCTAGGTGTTCACTAATGAGCTCGAGTGGGTCACGCATGTTCACACTAAAGCACGCGCCTCACGGCAATGAACGTTCGGTTACTCCACAATTCGCGGAAGGCGAAATCACTGGTGGGGATCTGCTTCAACTTTCTTTGTGGCTTTCTTTGTCGTCTTTTTGGCAGCTACCTTGGCCTCCGATTGTTCGCTAGCGGCAGGCTGTTCGCTAGCGACTGGAGCCACCGGCTGCGGTGCTGGTGTGGGTGCCTTTGCTGGCGCTGGCGACTCTGCCACCACGCTGGGCCATGGATCCTGCGCCACCGCTTCAGCTCTGGAGACTTCGCGACGCTTCCACCAGAGAAATCCAGATACGGCTGCTCCTACCAATGAC